>NZ_JAPEMU010000004.1 GCF_026342405.1 Kitasatospora sp. NBC_00240 | reverse complement strand
ACATTCCGCTGTACCTGCTGATCGATCCCCGCGACGGCGCGATCGTGCTGTACCCGGCACCGGCCGCAGGCGTCCACCGCCAGCGCTGGAGCGGCAGCTTCGGCGACCTGGTGCCGATCCCCGCGCCCTTCGCCTTCGACCTGGCCACCGGCGACCTGGTCCGCTACCCGGTCTGAGTCGCGCGCCCGCGCCGGCCCGCCCGCGCCGGTCCGCCCGCGCCGGTCCGCCCGCGCCGGCCCGCCCGCGCCGGTCCGCCCGCGCCGGTCCGCCCGCGCCGGTCCGCCCGCGCCGGTCCGCCCGCGCCGGTCCGCCCGCGCCGGTCCGCCCGCGTCGGCCCGCCCGCGTCGGCCCGCCCGCGTCGGCCCGCCGGCGCCGGCCGGCCCGCCCGTCCGCTACGCGTCGTCCACCTCCAGGCCGTAGGCGACCACGGCCTGGTGCAGTCCGCCCGGGTACCCGGCGAGGGCGGGGGTGAAGTCCCGGTCGCCGGCGCTGTCGCGGTCGAAGCGGCCCAGGCGCATCGCGGTGTTGGTGCGGGCGCCGTCGGCCAGGTGCACCACGGCCGGGGCCTGGTCGGCGCCGGGTTCCAGGATCAGCGCCGGCCCCGCGAACCCGGCCATGGTCGCCGCGGGGTGGTTGCCGGTGTCGGCCGCGGCGACGATGACCAGCCGGTCGGCGTCGGCGGGCAGCGCGTCGAAGTCGACCATCAGGCAGGCGTTCGCGTCGCCGTAGCCGGTGACCAGCCGCACCGAGCCGTCCGGCGTCGAGCCGTTGTTGTAGAACACCAGGTGCTCGTCCGACAGTGCCCTGTTGCCCCGGCACACCAGGGCGGCGATGTCGTACTCCTGCTCGCCGGTCCAGTGCAGCAGCAGCCGGGCGGGCTCGGCGGCGACCTCGACCTCGGGCAGCTCCTCCCCGCCGCCCGCGCCCCCGAACCGGGCCGCCGCGAACACCTCGTGGAAGCCGTGGTGCTTGAGCAGACCGACCAGCTCGGCGCCGTTGATCAGGGCGATCGGTTTGCCCGCGACGAACTGGTGCGAGCTGGGCCCGAACCTGCTGGTGGTGACGAGCACCGCCTTCGTCGCGGCCCGGTCGTGCTGCAGCGTGCCGTACAGGTCCCGCACCGCCGACGGTGTCACCGTGTCCCGGTACCGCTTCACCTGCACGATCACGTTCCCCCCGCGGAAGGGGTCGGTGTCGATGCCGCGCACGTCCACCCCGCCGTCCCGCGAGCGGGCCGTCAGCTCGACCTTCATGCCCATCGCCTCCATCAGCCGGGCGATCAGCTGCTCGAACTCCACCGGGTCCATCGCCAGCAGGAGCTGCAGCTCGTGCACCCGCTTCGTCATCCGGCCGCGATTGGCGTTGGTGTCGTCGCGCAGGTGACGGAACAGCATCCGCTGCGCGCGGCGCTCGTCGGTGTCGGGGTTGCTGAGGCGGTGGAGCTTGCGGCTTCGGGACATACGTCGCCCCCCTTGGAGGTTGACCGGGCGTGGCACGCGCCAGATTAGGGGCTGAGCTGATGCCCTGTCAGGCGCCTACGGGAATTGATCATTCCTGAAAGGAGACCGGCCCCGGGGCGGTGGCGGGCCGGCCGTCACGGCGGCCCCACCGGGGGACCTGCGTCCTGGTCGGGACCTGCGTCCTGGTCGGGACCCTGCGCCGCCGGTCTGGGTCCTCCCGTCCCCGGTCGGGGGCCCGGCGTCGCCGGGCCCGGGCCTGGGGCCGCCGCCCTGCGGTCAGGCCGTTCTCCCGCTCGCGCGGGCGGCGGCCTGCGCGGACGCGTCGCCGCCGGCGGCGGTGACCCGGGTGCCCGGGTGTGCCAGGGCGCACAGGAAGGCGACCGTGAGGGCCGCCGCCATGCCGTACAGCACGGGCGCGTTCGCCTCGGCGAAGTCGTGCCGGATCGCGTCCAGCAGGGTGGTCCCGACGCCGGTGGCGGGGTTCTGCCCGCCCGGGCCGTGGCCGGTGATGCTCCCGGTGATGGTGGCGGCCACCGCGGGCGCGGCGTCGGCCGGGACGCCGCCGGCGACCAGCGTTTGCTGCACGTTGCGGGTGGTGCTGTGCAGCAGGACGGTGCCCAGCACGGCCAGGCCCAGGCTGGCCGAGTAGTTGCGCACGGTCTGGGTGATCCCGGTGACCTCGCCGTAGGAGGCGTCGATCGCGCGGTTGACCGCGTCCGTCGAGGCCGGCGTCAGCAGCAGTCCGATCCCCGCGCCCGCCAGCACGATGTACGGCCACTGCGCGCCGAGCGACAGGTCGGTGATCTTCCAGGCCCAGAGCGCGAAGCCGACCGCGGACACCGCCGTGCCCAGCAGTATCGGCGGGCGCGCGCCGCGCCGGTCCAGCATCCGCCCGCCGACCTGCGAGCCGGGGGCGAAACCGGCGAAGAACACCAGCAGGTACAGCCCCGCCTCGCTCGGCGACTGCTCCAGCGCCACCTGGGCGTAGACGGAGGCGAAGAAGAACACCGGCACGAAGGCGATCATGGCGAAGAACAGCACCGCGTTGTCCGCCGCGAACGCCCGGTCGGCGAAGACCCGCAGCTTGATCAGCGGATGCTCGGTGCCCAGCTCCACCAGCACGAACACCGCCAGCACCAGCAGGCCTCCCACGATGCACAGCCAGGTCGCCCAACTGCCCCAGCCCCAGGACGCCGCCTGCTGCAGGCCGAGCACGCTCAGCCCCATCCCGGCCGCCGCCAGGACGGCGCCCGTCCAGTCGATCGGCTCCCGGCGCGCGGTGTTGCGGATCCCGGCCAGCACCGTCAGCACCACCGCGACCACCGCCACCGGCACGTTGACCCAGAAGATCGCCCGCCAGGTCCAGCCGGTCAGCCAGCCGCCCAGCAGCGGGCCGATCGCCGTCAGCCCGCCCGCCACCCCGAAGAACAGCGCCAGCGCCCGCCCGCGCCGCTCCACCGGGAACACCTCCACCACCACCGCGAGCGCCGCCGGGAACATCAGGGCCGCACCCAGGCCCTGCACCGCCCGGAAGCAGATCAGCCAGGTCTCGGCGCCCTCCCCGGACGGCACCGCCCCGCACAGCGCCGAGGCGACCACGAAGGTCAGCGTCCCGACCAGCATCATCCGCTTGTGGCCCAGCACGTCCGCCAGCCGCCCGCCCAGGGCGAAGAACGCGGCCAGCGACAGCAGGTAGGCGTTCACCACCCACTGCATGCCGACCGCCGACAGGCCCAGCTCGCGGATGATGTCGGGCGCGGCGATCGACACGATCGTCTGGTCGATGAACGTCATCGACACCGCGAACAGCATCGCCGCCAGCGTCAGCGACTGGCTGGCCGCCACGGGCGCGCAGCCCTGCGGGGTGGGGTCGGGCCGCCGGCCTGCCATCCGCCTCGTCCTTCCGTCCTTCGGGCCCGCCGCACGCCGGCCCCACGCCTGACGACCGGGAGGAAGCCGCCCCCGACCGGGCCGGGGGCCGGGCCGCGGGACCGCGCCCGGTCCACCCACCGACCCTGCCCGGACGTCGCAGCGGCACGGGGCAACGCCACGTCCCGCCGACGCGATGTCAGCTGTTCGGCGGAGCGGCGGCTGCCGGGGCCCGGCACCCCGCGCCGGCGCCGGTGCCCGTGCCCCGGCAGCCGCCGCTCCGCGCCCGCACCGCCGCTCCGCGCCCGCACCGCCGCTCCGCGCCCGCACCGCCGGCCGCTCCGCGCCCGCACCGGTGCCGGTGCGGCGGTGGCCGGGCTCGCCAAGGGAGCGTCCGCACCGTCCCCGCGACACCGCCCGCGACGAATCCGGAGACTGTTCCGGCGCATTCACCGGACCGTCGGTGACGTTGACGGCGTCGACGAACGGAATTCAGCCCCGGTGTGCCCGCGCCGCGGCCGGTGTTCCTTTCCGGCCGCCGGAAGCGGTGACGGATTCCCGTCCTGAGCGGAATCGCCGGCGGATCGCGGTGGTGGTCGTTGTCGGTCCCGCGCCGGGAGGTGGCCGCGGACCCCTTTCCCGCCACGACGGCGCCGGGTTTCTGCGCGGCCGCCCGGGTGCTGCCGAGAATGCCGAGAGGCCGCCGGTTCCCGTGACCGAACCGCGCCGCGCCGAGCGGCAGATGGACCTCCCGGGCCGTCCCGCCGCGCTGCCGGTGCAATTCGGCAGCCGGCCGCCGTCGTGCGCGCACAGCGCCGTCACCGCTTTCACGCCCGGGTTCGCCGATCCGGGCACCGAACCGCCGGGCGCGGGATCGCACCGAGAGGCGGAAACCTGCAATCGCCCGGCCGTCGGGACGCGAAAGCGAAGCGGCGCCGGGTCGCACCGCGCCGATGTGCCGGGGCGTTCCGCCCGGAGGGAATTCCCGTCGTCGGGAACGTGGAACCCGGCGGCCGTGCCCGCACCCCGTGCGGGTCGCGGCGACCGGGCGGACGGCCCCGCGCCGTCGATCGCCGCGCAGGGGCCCGACCCGGGCGAAGGCGCCGCCACGGCGTACGCCGCCAGGTCGTACGCCGCGGCGTCGTACGGCACGAGGTCGGCCGTACCAGCAGGTACGGCCGCCGGTACGTGGGCCGGTGTGCCGGCCGGGCCGCTCCGCCGGGCCGCGGGGCGGGCGACCCGGCGGGCGAGCCGGCCGGCGCGGGGCGTGGGGCGGGCGGTCGCGGTGGGCGGCATGAGAGTCCTCCGGCGAAGTGGTGGGGTGCGCTGTCACCGTGAGAGGAGAACGGCCCGCCGCGCCCGTCCCGGACGTTTATCGCAACGTTATCAATGGCTTTGACGGCGCGTGAGATTCGCCGGGCCGCAACCGAGTTGAGCGGCGTCGGGCCCGCGAACCGGCGGTTGCATCACGCGCCGATCCCGTGCAAAGTGGCGAACCGCACACTGCGGCAACCCGATCCGCGGGTCCTTCGCGTCCCGCTGCCCGCACCCCGCGGATCGCGGCAACGCCCAAAATGGGCCACGGTACTTCGGGCCGCAGTCGAGCACCTGTCAAAGGCATTAACCCCATTCCTCAACGAGGTTCCCCTTGCCTGTTCGCCGCATACTCGAATTCGCCGCCGTCGCCACGCTCACGTCCTCCGTGGGACTGGCCGGCGCCGACGCCTCCACCGCCTTTGCCGCCGGGTCCCCGTCGCCCGACACCGCGTGGGCGGGGGCCGCCCTGGGCCGTCATCTCGACCTGTGGATGGTCGGTGTACCGAGGACATTCGTCGCCGGCGGGGACGTCCGCGAATTCTCCCTCAGGATCGACAACCGCGCGGGCAACGACTTCGTCGCCCTTCCGCTGCTCGAATTCCGGAGCAGCAGCGGAATTCTGAGCCCCGCGGCCGTCCACGTCGAGTACCAGCCGCTCGGCACCCGCGCCTGGCTGCCCGCCTCCGTGGCCCCCGGCGGCGGCGCCGACGGACGCCCGGACGGCGGCGCGCTGTTCCTGCTGGGCGCCCAGGACCCGGCCGGCCACCCGTCCGACGACGCGCTGCTCGCCGTCAGGAAGTCCAGGAACGTGTCCGTCAAGGTGCGCGCCTCCTTCACCGCCGACGCCCCCCAGGGCCCGGCCGGCGTGGTGCCGGTCCTCTTCTCCACACCGCTCGACGACCGGACCGGGGAGCCGGTGGGCGTCGGGAGCTACGCCTGCGAGTGCGTCATCGGCGCCGGATTCACCATCAAGGCACCCGCCCCCGTCGTCACGTCGAGCCCCAGCCCGAGCCCGAGCCCGGTGAAGTCGACCCCGGCGGCACCCGCTTCGACCCGGCCCGCCGCGAGCCCCAGCCCCAGCCCTACCCCGAGCAGGAGTACGAGCCCCGGCCCGAGCCCGAGCCCGAGCGCGGTGACAACGGCCCCGTCCAGCCCGACACCCAGCACGGTCAAGTCGGCCACCGCAGCCGGGAGTCCGAGCCCGAGCGCGGTCAGGTCCGCCTCATCCGCCGGCCCCGCCCCGGCTTCAGCCACAGCCACAGCCACAGCCACAGCCACAGCCACAGCCACAGCCACAGCCACAGCCACAGCCTCGGCCTCGGCCTCGCCGCAGCCGGTCACCACCCCGATCGACCCCGACCAGTTGCCGATCGCCTTCCCCGTCAGCCTCCCCGCCCTCCCTCCGCTGCAGATCACCCCCGCCGCGGTCGCCAGGGCGAAGGCCACCGCCGACACCCTGGAGCGCGACCTCGCCCAGACCGGCGCCGACGGCAGCACCCTGCTGACGGCAGCCGCCGGCGCCACCGCGCTCGCCCTCGGCACCGGCACCCTGGTGCTGCTGCGCCGCCGCAGGTCCGCGGCCCGGCACGGCTGAACCGCCCCGGCCCGCGCAACCCGCCCCCGTCCCCGTCCGTCCCCGTCCGGCCCCGTCCGGCCCCGCCCCCGTCCCCGTCCGTCCCCGTCCGGCATCGCCCGGAGCGGCCCGGAGCGCACCGCGTGCGGCACCGCATCCGGCACCGCTGCGCCAGCGCGAGGAGCCGCCGTGCTCCGTCGAGGCACCCCCCAGCATCCGACGTAAGGAGAACCGTGTCAGAGCCCGTCTCGTGGAACGCGTTCAGGCCGAACGTGAGCGCGTCCCCCGCCGGAGTTCCTCAGGGGGAGGGCGGGGAGCGCGCCGCCGTCGACCTCCGGGCGTCCGGGCCCGTCCCGGTGCCGGGCGTTCGGCCCGCGTCGGACGGGTCGCCCGGTCGCCCGGGCGAACGGTCGCCCGCCGATGCCGGCGTCGCCGTCCGTACGCCCCCGGGTGTCGCCGTCCGTCCGTCCGAGGGCGGTCAGGTGCTTGAGCCGTCGACCGTCCGCACCCGCCGGGAGGCGATGGTCCTGCGGGCCGTCCTGGCGGCTCCCGAGGACTGTCGGGTGGCCCTGCTGCGTGCCGCACTGGCGGCGGCGCAGCGGGGGGACCCGGGCCCGGGGGCGAGTACGGGCGGGCTGTCCGGCGCCCCGGGCCGCTCCCGCTTCGAGGACGAGGTGGACGAGGTGCGCGCGCGGTTGGTCCGGATCGCCGATCAGGCGTGCCGGCAGGTGGCGACGGCGCTGGGCGAGGCCGCGGGCCGGCGGGAGGACGCGCCGTCACCGCCCCCTTCGGGGCGCGGTGGCTGCCTGCTCTGTGTCGGGCCCGAGGGCGCGACGGGCCTGCGGCCCGGGGCGGCGCGCGGCGCGGCGCTGCCTCCCGGGCCGGCCGCGCAGGCCGACCCGCCCGCAGGCGCAGGCGCAGGCGCAGGCGCGGACGCAGGCACGGAGACGGAGACGGCCAGGGAAGCAGAACCGGGCACGGGCACGGGCGCGGGCACGGGCGCGGGTACGGGGTCGGGGGGCGGGCAGGGGCCGGAGGAGGACACGCTCGTCCTGGGTGTCGTCCGGGCGCCGCTCGCGTCGCCGGTGCGGGAGAGGGTGACCCCGCTGAGGGTCCCGCCGGCGGCCGTGTGGCGGTTGCCGCGACGCGCGACGGTCTGGGTGCTCGCCGCGTCGGCCGCGGCCGGCGCCGTCGTGGCACTGGCGGTGGCTCCGGGGCACGAGGGCGGGGGAAACGGCCGGCGCAGCTTCGGGCCGACGGCCCCGCAGCGGCCCGCAGAGCCTTCTCCGCCCGCCGCGGCGGCCGCGGTGTCGGGTTCGCCGACCGGCGCGGTCCACTCCGATCCCCCCGGTCAGGTGGAGGTGCCGCCCGCGGCGCAGAGCGCCGGTCCCACGGGCGTCGCCGAGACGTCCGTGAGCCCGCGGCCGTCCTCGCCGCCCGCCTCCCGGGGCCCGGCCGCGACGTCCGTGAGCCCGCGGCCGGTGCCGGCGGTCACCGGGCTCCCGCCGGTCGTCCGCGACGCGCCGCCCTCGCCGCGCGCCCCGTCCGTCCCGACGGCGGCGCCGTCCAGCCGGCAGCCGACGTCCTCCCCGAGCAGCGCGCCGCCCGCCCCCTCGCCCTCCTCCGCCGGCACCACGGGGACGCCCCCGCCCGGGAGTTCCCCGCCCGCTGAACGACCCGGGGACCGCTGAAGCCCCCGGGGACCGCCCGGCGCCGGCCGTCCCCGGGCCGGGCGGTTCCGGCGTCGGCGGTTCCCGGGCCGGGCCCCTCGCGGTCGGGCGGTCCCCGGGCCGGGCCCCTCGCGGTCGGGCGGTTCCCGGGCCGGGCGGTTCCGGCGTCGGCCCTCCCCGGGCCGGGCCCCTCGCGGTCGGGGAAGGGGTGTCGGGCTCAGAGCAGGAACGTCACCTGGTCCTTGCACGTGGCGTCGGTGGCGCAGGTCGCGGGGTGGAGCACGAGCACGTCGTCGTCGCTCCCGTCCCGCGCGGCGCCCAGGAGCTGCCCCGTGTCGACGTGTCGCAGGGCGACGTCCTTCCCCCCGAGGGAGACCGTCTGCCATTCCTCCTTGGTGCCGCTGCCGCAGGTGCCCTCCACCGCCGGGCCGGACCCGCTGCCGGGCCGCAGGCACCCGCCGTTGCCCGCGCTGACCACCCGCAGCCGTCCGCCGGACGGACCCGGCCGCAGGTACCAGCGCTGGTCCGTCGTCGACTCGCACGGGACGAAGTAGGGGGCGGAGCCCTCCACGCTCTCGTAGCCCTCCACGCTCACGCAGGACTTCTGCGCCGCGAACCGCAGCTCGACCACCTGGTCACCGGGCTGGCTCGGGGCCGGCGTCGTCCCCGCGGAGATGGTCGCGCTCAGCCCGCCGCCCTTGGCCGCCGGCGCGCGGGAGGCCGCCCCGGTGGTGGCACGCGCACCCGCGGTGGCCCGGCCGGTCGCGGGGCCGCCCGAGGACGTCGGGGCCACGGCGGGCGTGGGGCCGCCCGAGGACGTCGGGGCCACGGCGGGCACGGGGTCGGCCTGGGCCGGCGCGACCACGGGGCTCACGCTCGCTGCGCCGGGCGCCGCCGCGGCCGCCGCCCGCCCGCCGCCGGCCGGCGCAGCCGCGGGGCGGGGGTGGGAGGCCGAGGCCCCCAGGGCGGCCGCGACGACGGCGCCGACCGCGACCGCGGCCACCCCGGCCACCGTCTTCCCAGCCACCGTCTTCCCGGCCACGGCCTTCGCGCCGAGGCCCGCCGGCGGCGCGCCGGCGCCCGCCGCCGCACCGGCCGGCACGGCGCCCCCCGACACCGCCGCCAGGTAGTCGTGCCCGCCGCCCCACGGGAGGAAGGCGGCCAGGCCCACCGCCCGCAGCCGCCGGTTGACGTCCCGCATCTCCTCCACGCAGGACCGGCACCGCTCGCACCCGTCGAGATGCCGTACCAGGCTCCGGGGCTGCCGCTGCTCGGGGCGCCGCACCAGCGCCGCCAGCCGGTCCGCGTAGGCCCGGCACTCCGGCGAGGCGTCGGCCCGGCGCACGTGCGCGCTCAGGTACGCCTCGCGCAGCCCCTCCCGGGCCCGCGAAACCAGCGACGACACCCCACTGGGCGTCAGACCGAGCAGCGGCGCGATCCGCTCGGGCGCCTGCTGCTCGACCACCGCGTGCCACAGCACCGTCCGCCACCGCTCCGGCAGCTCCCCGAACGCGGCCGCCACCAACCGGTGCTCGGCGCCGGCGGCCAGCAATTCGTCGGGGGTCGGCGTCTCGTCCTGCCGGTCCGCCCAGTCGCCGAAGTCGGCCGTGAGCAGGGTCCGGCGCTGCGCCGTGCTCCAGGCGACGGCCGTGTTGCGGACGACGGTGAGCAGGTAGCGCCGCCAGCTCTGGTCCGGGCCGGCGCCGCTGCGGACGGCCTGGAGGGTGAGGGCGAAAGCCTCGCTCGCCAGGTCCTCGGCACCCTCGGCGGTGCGCGTCAGCGTACGGGCGTAGGCGGTGGCCGCACCGTGATGACGCTCGTACAGCTCGGCGACGACGCCCTCCTCCCCGGCCCGCACCCGCGCGGTGAGCCGCTCGTCGCTCTCCGGCGCCTCGGCACCGGCCGGCCGCTGCGCCTGCGGGCCGGCCGGCGGTGTCGGTCCGGACGGCGGTGCTGGTGCGGAGGCCGGTGCGGGTTCCGGAGCCGGGGCACCGGGGTGGTGTGGCGAGGGCGACGGACGGCGCGGCATGGGGGTCCCTGTGACTGGCGGCTTGGACGGGTCGAGGTGTTACGCCCATCCAAGAGGGCCGGGCCGCTGTCCCGTCCCGGTGCGTGGCCGGATCGTTACCTCCGGCCTGCGGACGGGCCCCGAGCGGGCGTTCCCGACTCTCCCCGGGCCGCTTTGGACGGGCCGGTGGGCCGGGCCGCCGACGGTGGGTCACCGATCCGCCGCGCGCGTCTGCGGCGGTGCCGGAGGAACCGTCGCCCCGCCTTCGCCGTCGCCCCGCCGGCCCCCGTCCTTCCCGGGGCGCCGGGCCGGACCCGGGCGGACGGACGCTCCGTCAGTACGTCAGTACGTCAGTACGTCCGGACGGCCCGTCAGCCTGCCCGGACGGCCCGCCCGGTCGGACCGGTGCTCCCCGCGAGGGGCGGCCCCGCCCCGCCGACCCACCCTTGTCAAGGAAGTCTTGACAAGGGTGAGGGTGTCAAGGTTTCCTTGACACATGCCGATCCTGACGCCGTCGACGACGCCCCACCCCGTGCCTGCCCCCGCCCTGCCGGCCCTCGTCCCGCTGACGGTGATCCTGCCGGCCCTCACCGGCCTGTTCGCCGACCGGCTCGGCACACCGGCATCGATCGCCCTGATCGGCGCGGACCTCGCGTTCATCGCCGCCGCCGGCACCCTGGTCGCCCGCCGCAAGGCCGGGACCACGACCGGCGCCACCGGCACGCGCGCCACCGACCGGGCCCGACGCGACCAGGCCCGACGCGACCAGGAGACCCTCGACCGCCTCGAACCCCTGCGCCCCACCACCCCCGGGAGCACCACGCGATGAACGACGAACCACTGCTCGGCCCCGAGGAGATCACCCGGATCCGGGAAGGCATCGCCGCCACCGTCCTCGCCGCCCCCGAAGGCCTGGCCGACTCCCTCGAACACGACCCCGCCGGCTACCTGCGCCTGGTGGACGCCACCCGCGTCGGCGCCGAGGAGAGCAGCCGACTGCTCCGCGAGGCGGTCCAGGGCGCCCGGGCCGCCGGCCACAGCTGGGACACCGTCGGACGCGTCCTGGGAGTCAGCCGCCAGGCCGCCCAGCAACGCTTCACCGACAAGGGCGCGAACGCCGCCCCGCCCCACCCGGCCACCACCGGCCCCCACGACCCCGAACGCCGCATCCTGACCCCGCTCACCGCCTTCAACGAGATGGCCGCCCTCACGGAGGCCGGCCGCGACGGCTGGCACCTGGTCGGCTACGGAGCCTGGTACCACGAGGTCGAAGCCTCCGAACACCCCTGGGAGCACTGCCGCGTCACCCTCGCGGCCCTCGGCCGCCACCGCCGCATGGAGGCGGAGGGCTGGATCCCCGTCGGCGCCGGCTGGTTCCCCTGGCGGTACTACAAGCGCCCCCTGACGCCCACCGGGAAGCAGTAGCCCCGACCCCGACCGCAGGAGCGCCGCCCACCACTTCGTGATGATCATCGATGGAACGCTGGTAGGACTGCGCCCGCTGCGCCCCGAGGACGCGCAGCACCACACCCGGTGGCGCAACGACCCGGACGTGGTGCACCGGGCGGCCGCGGGCGACGCCGGCGCCGGTCCCGGACCCCGGTGCGCACGGTCCCGGACCCCGGTCCGTACGGTCCCGGACCCCGGTCCGTACGGCCCCGGGTCAGGGGAGCACGGCCGCAACCGGCCGCCCTCCGCGGACGTCCGTAGCTCATGACGACGAGGCGATGGCCGCGCCAGGGTGCGGCCGGTGCCCGTACGACCTTGCCGGGGGGGCATGGTGACGCAGGGGACGTCCCGGCACCGGACCGGTCAACCGCAGGACCCTGACCCTGGCCCTGACCCGGATCCGCGGCGGCCCGCGGCCCGGGAGGGGCAGACCCTCCCGGGCGCGCGGCGCCCCGCTGCGCCGTCGCCGGACCGGGCGGTGCGAGCCCCGCGATGCCCCGGCCCGCTCCTGGGCGGAGCGGTCGGAGCGGTCGGAGCGGGCGGAGCAGGCCGCCGGGGGCGGTGGGCGAGGTGATGGACCATTCCGCGCTGGTCCACCGGCTGGACGGCAGGAGCGCCGAGGTCACGGTCAGGAGTTTCTGCCGGGGCGCCGAGCTGGCGCAGCAGCTCCGGGCGGCGGGCCTGTACGGGTACCGCCTGCAGCGCCACGACCCCGGTGTGCTGCCCGGCCTGGCCGGGCCGCGACTGTACCTGGTCCTCGACCCGGACCCGGCCGCCCAGCGGCGGGCCGCCTGGATGCGCCGGCCGGACCTGCGCCCGGGCGCCGTTGCCCCGGTGCGGTGGGGGACGAACCGGGTGGGGGAGTGGCCGCCGGTGTGGATGCCGCCCGGACGCCCCGCCCCCCGACGCTCCGAGCCGGTCCGACCGGTGTGCCGGGCCTGCCGCTCGGGGCCCGGTCGGGGGGCGACCGTCCTTCCCGGTGGCGGCCGGCGGCCCGGACCGGCGCGTGGTGTCAGTCCTCGTCCGGGACGGCCGTCCGTGCGCCGTCCGGATCCGGCGGGGCGGCGCCGTCCGTGGTCGTCGGCATCGCGTGGAGGATCTCGCGGGCCTGTTCCGCGGCGCGGGCGATGCTCTCGGAGACGAAGTCGAGGAAGCGGGCGACGTTTTCGAGGCGGGCGCCGGCGGGGGTGTCGGAGCCGAAGACGCTGACGCCCTGCCGTGCGGTCTCGACGATCTGGGCGGTGGAGCGGGCGCTGGCCATCATCGACTGGTACCAGATGTCGTTGTCGACGATGTAGCGCTCACGGCGGCGTTCGTCGCGTTCCCGGCGGGCCATGCCCTGGCCTTCGAGGAACGTGATCGACTTGGAGACGGACGCCGGGCTGACCTGGAGACGCTGGGTGAGTTCGGCCGAGGTGAGGCTGCCCGTGTCGGAGAGCAGGAGGCCGGTCATCACCCGGGCCGTCATCTGGGGCATGCCCGACTGCATCATGACGGTCGTGAAGACCTCCTCGTACTGGCGCACGGCCTCGGCGTCGCGCCCGTGGGCCTGCGGGAGCGCCTCCGACCCCCGGGGGGCTGCCTGCCTGCGCCGGTGGGCGCGGTGCTCGGTGGCCCGGTGGGCGAGGTCGGCGCGGTAGCCGGTGGGGCCGCCGTTGCGCATCACCTCGCGCGTGATCGTCGAGGTGGGGCGGTCGAGGCGTCTGGCGATCTCGGCGTAGGCGAGGCCGTCGGCCAGTCCCAGCGCGATCTGCTGACGTTCCTGCTGGGTGAGCCTGCCTCCCGGCATCGCGGTCTCCTTCGTCGTCCGTGGTGTCCCCGACTATAGCGTTCACGCTCATTCCATTGCAACGTCTTGATCGGGTTTGTTGCGTTACCCTTGAGGCCATTGCAATGAAATAGTGTCCTCGGCCTGCAGTGAAAGGCGCTGTGCGCAACGAATGCGTTGCCAGATCTATGAACGCAACGTAGCTTTTCCCTCATCGGAAACAGCGGGCCGACGGAGCGCCCGCCACCGACGAAGGAGACGGCGATGCTGAAGTTCGACACCCCCACCTCGATCACCACCGTCCTCGACATCCCGGCCGGGCGGATCCGGTTCATCGCCGCGGACCGGGCGGACAGCACGGTGGAGGTCCTGGCGGCGGACGCCTCGAAGGGGCGGGACGTGAAGGCGGCGGAGCGAATCACCGTCGAGTACGCGGACGGCGTGCTGCGGATCGGGGCCGTGCCGGCGAAGAACCGGATCCTCGGCAACTCCGGGTCGGTGGAGGTGACCGTCCGGCTGCCGGCCGGCTCCCGGGTCGAGGCCAAGGCCGCCGCCGCCGAACTGCGGGGCGTGGGGCGCCTCGGCGAGGTCACCTTCGAGGGCGCGCAGGGCACCGTCAAGCTCGACGAGACCGCCGGCGCCCACCTCACCCTCCAGGCCGGCGACATCACCGTCGGCCGCCTCGGCGGCCCCGCGCGGATCAGCACCCAGCAGGGCCACATCACGATCACCGAGGCGGTCCGCGGCACCGTCGAACTGCGCACCCTGGCCGGTGACATCACGATCGGCGCCGCCCGCGGGGTCGGCGCCGCCCTGGACGCCGGCACCTCCTACGGCCGGATCCACAACGCGTTCCGGAACACCGGCGGCGCCGCCGAGCTGACCGTCCACGCGACCACCGCCCACGGCGACATCACCGCTCGCAGCCTTTGAGCCGGCGGCAGCCGAGTCCACGGCAGCCGAACCCACGGCACCGGAGACCGCGCTGCGGTCTCCGGCAGGGGGCGGGGGCCGGGGTGGGCTTCTCGCGGGCGACCCGGGTCGAGGCCCCCGGCGGTGGTGCGCCGCCGCCTGCTCCTCGGCGCGGTGGCACGGCGCCCCGGGCCGGCCCGGGGCGGGCGGACGTCCGGGTGCTACCCGGGCCCGAGGGCCCGTCGCAGGAGCCGGCCGAGGCCGGATCGGGTGGCCCCGAAGCCCGTCTCGTGGTCCCAGACGTCGGTGCAGCCGGGGCACTGGAGGTGCAGGAGGCTGCCGGTGTTGGAGAGCAGGTAGCGCCAGTGGTCCGCGCAGTTCCGCCCGTCACGGCAGGAGTCGCAGGTCTCGTGCGTGCGGCAGGTCGGGCAGGGCGCCCAGGCGCGCCGGCCGATGTCCGCCTGCGGATCGATGGGGAGCATGTCAGCGCCTCCCGCCGGGCAGTTCGCCGCCACCCACGCGGCCGGCCGGCACCCGCGGGAGCGGCCGACGCCGGTCCGCGCCGGGGCGCGAGGACCCGGCACGGCGCCCCTGCCCCGGGGCGGGGGGCTCGGTGGCACCGGCGGGCTCGTGCGCGGCCGGGGGCGGACCCGCCGGGCCGGAGAAGTTCCAAGACATGAGAGGTTAAGTTAGGCAAGCCTTGCCTTGCTGTCAAGAATTCGCCGACCCCACCCTTTCCCGACCCCACCCTTTCCCGACCCCACCCTTTCCCGACCCCACCCAGGCCCGGCCCCACCCGGGCCCGACCCCGTCCGCTCCCGCCCGAAGGACCGCTCCCGCCCGAAGGGCCGCTCCCGCCCGAGGGGTCGTCACCGCCCGAGGGGTCGTCACCGCCCGGCGGACCGCGGCACCGACCTCCGCCGCCCCGCGTCGCCGTCCCGCGTCGCCGTCCCGCGTCGTAGGCGGTCAAGGCCTCGCGGCGGGTGGGCCTCGCGGCGGGTGGGCCCCGCCCGGGTGCGGGCGGTGGTGCGGCGGGTGTCAGCCGGATGGAGGACCGCGCCGAGTGTCCTGCCCGGTTTCGTTGCATCCGTCCGTAGATAGTGCGGAATGACACGCACCAGAGCGGCCTTGGCTCTCGCCGCCGCCATCATGATCGCCACGTCCCTGCCGAGCACCGCGGGCGCCCTCGCCCTGACCGGCTCCGCCCACGGCGGGCACGCCTGCGTCCGCTCCCCGGAGCCCTCCTCCGGGCCGGCCGCGGCGGTGCTCGACATCGCCCGGCAGAGCAAGGAGCAGTACGGCCTCAACTCGGTGCTCCTCAAGGTCACCGTCGACGGCCACGACCTGATCACCACCGCGCTCGGCGAGTCCATGACGGGCGTGCCGGCCGAGCCGGACATGCACTTCCGGGCCGGTTCGGTGGGCATCGCGTACATGGGCACGGTGCTGCTGCAGCTGGTGGACGAGCACGTGGTGGGCCTCGACGAGCCGATCTCGCGCTGGCTGCCGGACGTGCCGCACGCCGACCGGATCACGCTGCGGATGCTCGGCTCCAGCACCTCGGGCCTGCACGACTACGTCACCGACCCGGCCTTCCTCGCCGAGCTGGAGGCCCACCCGTTCCGCCACTGGACCGACGACGACGTGCTCGCCTACCCCTACAGCCACCCGCTCTGGTACGAGCCGGGCACCAACTGGAGCTACTCGCACGCCAACTTCGTGCTGCTCGGCGAGGCCCTGGAGAAGATCACCGGCACCCCGCTGGACGAGCTGCTGGAGCAGCGCGTGACGGGCCCGCTCGGGCTGCGCAACACGCGGAACAACTTCACCCCCGAGATCCCGGCCCCGGTGCTGCACGCCTTCACCTCGGACCGCGGCATCTACGAGGAGTCCACCTTCTGGAACCCGTCGTGGACGACCGCGCGGGGCGCCGTGATCACCACCGACATCTGCGACCTGGCCCGCTCGGCGCAGGCCATCGGCACCGGTGAACTGCTCTCGCCGGAGGGCTTCCGCACCCAGCTCGACCCGGGCACGGTCGGCCTCGGCGGGCCGACCGACATCTGCCCGCCGACGGTCTGCCTCCACAACACCGAGGCGCTGCACTTCGGCTTCACCGTCCTGGTGGAGAACGGCTGGATCCTCCAGAACCCGTCCTTCTCCGGGTACGCGGCGATCCAGGCCTACCTGCCGTGCGAGCACCTGGCCATCGCCGTCTCCACCACCAAGGGCCCCGACTCGCCGGACGTCAACACGGCCGAGCTGATCGCCGCGCAGATCGCCGCCCGCTTCGCGCCGGACAACCCGATCCCCGCGCCCGCCGGCTGACCGGACGGGCCCTGCGCCGACACCCCGCCCGCCGTCGGCCACCCGCCGCTGTCCCGCCGCCGTCCGCCGCCGTCCGCCGCTGTCCCGCCGCCGTCCGCCGCTGTCCCGCCGCCGTCCGGCGCCGTCCGCCGCAGTCCCGGCGCCGTCCGGCGGCGGGTGGCGGCGGGCGGGGCTGGGCCGGCGGCGCGCTGACTCGCCGCCCGGTCCACCGCTACGCCCAGGTGCCGGCCGCCCGGCTCGCCGTGAGGGATCGGTCCGGTGCCCGCTAGCGGGTGCCGGGGAGGAGTTCGACGCGCAGGCCCCCGCCCTCCTGGAGGACGTAGACCGGATCGGTGTCGTGGCGCCAGCCGACCGGGAACAGGTAGTAGCGGCCGCCGCGGGTGATCAGCAGGCGCAGGCCGACGTAGCGGCAGCGGTAGAGGGTGTCGGACTCGGCCGCCAGGCACTGCTCGTGAAGTTCGGGGTGCGGGCTGAGCTTGAGGCTCTTGGAGCTGAACACCACCACGGCGGGGCGATCCTCGATACGCCGGGCGTCGGCCTCGGCGTCGCTGTGGCCGGTCAGCGCGGCGATCAGGGCGACCGCCCAGAGCAGGAAGACACCGGCGGCCAAAATGGGGACGGCGTGGCGGAACAGCCCGTGCGGCCTCCGCCCGCCGTTGGCCGCCCTGGTCTGTCCGAGCAGCAGACCGGCCGCGATGGTGACCGGGGCGACCCAGCCCCAGCCGTGGAGTTGCAGCGGCCGCCAGAACAGCAGCATGAGTACGCCGGCCAGTAGCACCAGCGCGTGGCAGCGGGCCGTCGCCGCGAAGGCTCCGACGTCGATGGTCGCCAAACGGCCGGGCAGTCGCCGCACCAGGTCCGGCACCTGCATGAGCAGCAGGCCGACCGCGAGCAGGGCGAGCAGCGGAACGGCCATCAGCCGCAGGCTCTGGACCACCAGTTCGGCGAAGGTGAAACCGATCGACAGCGACGAGAGGTGGAAGTAGCCGAAGTACGCGCTGTCGTAGAGCACGCCGGCGTAGAACATCAGCGCCGCGAGGAAGGAGGCCTGCGCGACCACCGACTTGATCAGGCCGACGGGCGTCGCCGAGTCGGTGTCCGCCGTCGGCCGGGTGGGGGCCTCGGTCACGTGCCGGGCGGTGGCGGCTCGCTGCTCTCCCCTACGCCCGGCTCGCTGCTCCCCCCGGTGCCGGGCTCGTCGCTCGGGTCGGGCGAGGGACAGGGCGGCTCGGTCCCGGTGGACGGGGAGGGGACGGGCGGGCAGCCCACCCCGACGGACGGGTTGCCGCCGCCCCCGGGATTGCCCGGGTTGGTCCTCACGTTGGGTGTCGGCAACTGCGAGAACTCGTTCGCCCCCGGTGCCGTCCCACCGCTGCCGCCACCGCCGTCCGTCGTACTGGTCGTTGTCGGTGGCTGGTCCGCCGTGCCGCAGCCGGTCAGTACCGCCGCCAGCATCAGGGCCACCCCGACCGCACCCCGTACCCGTGTCCGCATACGTGCCTCTCCGTCCGCCTCGCTCGACGCTACCGTTGTACACGAAGCGCCCTTGGCAGGCGCGCGTCGGATCCCCCGGGCGGGTCGGCCGAAGGCGTGGACCGGCAGCTCGCCGGGGAGGATCACGGTCACCGGCTCCTCGGCGGCGATCCGGGCGGGCAGCAGGCGCCCGGTGCGAGGTCGACCGGGCTTCCCTCGACGAACTCCGGGGCCGGGCGGTGCCGGCCCTCGGCCTCGAAGCCGGCCGGCAGCCGCGGTGAGGTGAACGCGACGTGCTCGTCGGCCCGGGCTTCCGTGCGGGCCGTCACCCGAAGCCGCGCGGACCGTCCCGGACCGCATCCGCGCCGCCGGGGCCCGCCCGGTGGAGGGTCGACGGCTACCCGTTGCTGCTGCTCACCACGACCGCCTTGCCGGCCGCGCTCGACCGGCACCTGGCCGAGGACCACCGGGCGGGCGACCGGCGGGCCGAGCAGTTCCCGACGGACCGCTTGCGCCCCGACCTGGTCGTCCCCGGCACCGGGCCGTGGGCCGAGGACGGATGGCGCAGGATTCGGGTGGGCGGGGCGGCCCCGCCGCACCGCCCGTACCCGCTCGCTGTCCTGACGGGCCGACCGGCGCGATCGCCGGTCAGCCGCCGGCCGACGGGTGCGGTCGGCTCCGGAACAGCCGCCCGGCGGCCTGCGGGAGCACGATCCACAGGACCCAGCCGTAGGGCGTCAGGAAGAACACCGGGACGGACAGCCCGAAGCCCAGCAGCATCCCGTACAGCACCGGCTCCCCGGCCGAGACCAGTTCGGCGGGGACCTCCGGGTCGCGCAGCCGGCGCGAGGTCATCCGGCGCTCCATGGCGATCACCGCTGCGAGCGCCAGGAACTGCAGCAGCGCGTAGAAGCCGAACCGCAGGCCCACGGTGTCGGTGTCGTCCCCCTCCGTGGTGAGGAGTTTGGTCGCGAACGGGTTGAGCACGATCGTCAGCAGCCAGCACGCGTTGAGCGTACGCAGCCTGGCGTCGGTGCGTTCGGTGTAGCGGAAGATCCGGTTGTGCTGGCCCCAGGCGCCGGCGATCACGGCGAAGCTGATCAGGAAGGCCAGGTAGTGGTCGAGGTTCTCGCGGACCGCGGTCCGCAACGCCGGGACCGTCGGACCCTCGGGTACCGGCAGTTCGAGGGCCAGCAGGGTGATGGCGATCGCCACCACGGCGTCGGAGAAGAAGATCATCCGGTCCGCGGCGCGCTCCTCGTATCTCCGCAGATTCCTCGCCCGCACCGCAGCCTCCTTCGTCGCTGCGGCCCATCCTCGCCGCCGGGCCGACCGTCGCGGGCGCTGCGACACACCATCGGCCCGGGCCGGCTCGCAGGCACCCGCGGCGCCCTCCGCCGCACCGCGGGGGCTCTTCCCCGCACCGCCGGGCAGGACGTCCGCCCGGCCACGGCGCTCGCCCGTTCGGCCGCCCCCGGCCCCGGTCGTGCGCGACCGGGAGAGCCGAACGCGGGTCTCCCACGGCCGTTCCCGCCCCGGCGGCTCCCGCCCGTGGTCGGGCCGCACCGGCCGCACCGGGGCCAGAATCAGCCAGATGGCCCGATTCGGCCCGCGCTGGTCGGGTATGGAGGCAACCGCCCGTCCCTCATCGGTAAGCGATCGCCTCGGAGGCATCCGTGCCCGACATGAACGGCCCCTACAAGCCCGGTACCCCCTGTTGGATCGACCTGATGGTCCCCGACCAGCAGGCCGCCCTCGACTTCTACCGCGATCTGTTCGGCTGGCAGGGGGAGATCGGCCCGCCGGAGACCGGCGGCTACTCGGTCTGCACCCTCAAGGGCAAGCCGGTGGCCGGGATCATGCGCGCCTCCAACCCCGACGGCTCCACCCCCGACCCGATGCCGCCGACGGTGTGGACCACCTACCTGTCCACCGACGGCCTCGACGCCACCGCCAAGACGGTCACCGACGCCGGCGGCACCGTCATGATGGGCCCGATGGACGTCATGGACCTCGGACGGATGGCGGTCGTCGCCGACCCGACCGGCGCCGTCGTCGGCCTCTGGCAGCCGGGGACCTTCGACGGCGCGGGCATCGTCAACGAGCACGGCGCGCTGACCTGGAACGAGCTGAACACCGGCGACACCGACGCCGCCGCCACGTTCTACACGGCCGTGCTGCCGATCACCACGGCCCCGACACAGATGCCGGGCGCCGAGGGGTACACGGAGTTCAAGGTCGCCGACCGCGCGGTCGCCGGGATGATGAACCTCTCCGCCCTGCCGCCCGGGGTGCCGCCGCACTGGCTGTCGTACTTCAGCGTCGACGACGTCGACAGCGTCCAGGACGCCGCCGTCCGGGCCGGCGGCAGCGTCATGGCCCCGGCGTTCGACATGCCGGCCGGGCGGATGGCGGTCCTCGCCGACCCCCAGGGCGGCACCTTCGCGGTGATCACCGCCGCCGGACCGGCGCAGCCCTCCTGACCACCGACGGCCCGCCGCCCCGACCACCGGCCGGGGCGGCGGGCCGTCCCACCGCCGCGTACGGCCGTTCCGGGCCGTCGCGCCGCGTGCCGGGTCGTGCGCGCCACGCGGTCAGTGCCCGGGAGGGCGCGGGCCGGCCGCCGGGCGGGTGAGTCGGTGGAGCACGTGCCGGCGCAGGGGGTGCCCGGCCGGCAGTCGCGGATGGTCGAAGTCCTCGCCCGGGTCGTGCGTCATGCCCAGGCGCTCCATGACGGCACGCGAGCGCAGGTTGCCGACCGCGGTGAAGGAGACGATCTCCGCCAGGTCCAGCGCCTCGAAGCCGAAGCCGACGGCCGCGGTGGCCGCCTCGGTGGCGTACCCGTGCCCCCAGGCCGGCCTGGCGAGCCGCCAGCCGACCTCCACCGCCGGGGTGAAGGCCGCCTCGAACGTCGTCCGCGACAGGCCGGTGAAGCCGATGAAGGCGCCGGTGGAGGCCAGTTCCACCGCCCACCACCCCCAGCCTTCCCGCCGGAGCGCGGCGGCGGCCCGGTCGGCCAGGGCATCACTGGCCGCCCGGTCCAGGGGCGCCGGAAGGTGCGCCATGACCTCGGGGTCGGCGTTCAGTTCGGCGAACGGCTGCGCGTCGGCGGGCCGCCAGGCCCGCAGCACCAGGCGGGAGGTGCGCAGCTCCACCGGCCGCGGGAACTTCACCGGCCGCGGGAACTTCATCGGACCTCCCGAGCGGCAGACGGCACCCTTCCACCGTAGCGAGCCGACGCCGGCCCCGTCGCACGTCCGGCCGGCTCCGGTGTCGAGATCCGGGGCCCGGCCGGGCGGCGGACGACCCGTCAGCCGCCTCCGGGGGCTTGCGTACACTGGCGGGCATGGCATGCCGCATCAGTGAGCTGGTCATCGACTGCGTCGACGCCGAGCGGCTCGCCGCGTTCTGGAGCGAGGTCCTCGGGTACCGGGAACTCGGCCGGGAGGACGACGGGAGCATCGAGATCGGGCCGCCCGACGCCGGGTTCGGCGGCCCGCAGCCCACCCTGGTCCTCAGCCCCGGCGGCGACCCGCGCACCGGCAAGCTCCGGCTGCACATCGACGTCAGCGCCACCGACCGGGACCAGGACGCGGAGTTGGAGCGGCTGCTCGCCCTCGGTGCGCGGCCCGTCGACGTCGGGCAGAGCGGCACCGAGAGCTGGCACGTCCTGGCCGACCCGGAGGGCAACGAATTCTGCCTTCTGCGGGCCCGGGTCCGGCCCCTCTGAGCGCCCGCGGCGGCCCGGGCACGCCGCCGACCCGGCCCCCGGCTCCCGGCTCCCGCAGCCGGTCCCCGGGGCCCCTTATTTCGCGCTACTCGCCCTCCAGTGCCGCCACCAGCTGCGGCAGGTTGCCGCCGGCCGTCGCGAGGGCCAGGTGGTCGTGGTAGTCCCGGCTGTGGACGATCAGGCCGTCGCGCACCCGCAGCACCTGGATGTTTGCGGCCTCGAAGGCCCGCCCGCTCTCCCGGTGGTGCACCTGGTAGTCCCACTCGGCGACGACCACCTCCGGGTCGTCGGTCTCCCGGACCACCACGTTCCTCGCGGTCAGATCCAGCGGCGAGTGCGCGGCGACCTCCGCGAACCGCGCCCGCAGCACGGCCCGCCCCTCCAGCCGGCGCGGCCCCACCGGCTGGAAGACGGTCTCCACCACCGCGTCCTCGGCATAGAGTTCGGCCAGTTCGGCGAACCGTCCCGCGGTGATGCCCGCGAGCAGCTCCAGGAAGACCTCGCGCGACGACAGCGTTTCGGACATGATCAACCTCCGGCAGGATCGTCACCAGAACCGGACTGGCGACTCCGGTAAGAACGATACGGACCGGCGAATCCGGTTGTCCAGGGCGGCCCTCCGGCCGCCGACCGTGAAGGGAAGACAGGCATGACCGGCGACCGACAACGCCCGCTGCGCGCGGACGCGGCCCGCAACCGGGCCAGACTGCTGGACATCGCCACCCAGGAGTTCACCACCCGGGGCGTCGCCGTCACCACCGAGGAGATCGCCCGGGCCGCCGGGGTCGGGGTCGGCACGCTCTTCCGGCACTTCCCGACCAAAGAGGCCCTGCTGGAGGCGGTGATGGTGAGCAGGCTGGAGACACTGGCGGCCCGCACCACACGGCTGGCCGCCGAATCCCGGCCCGCCGACGCCTTCTTCGACTGCTTCCGCCTGGTGGTCGAACAGTCCGCGGGCAAGGACGAGTTCACCCGGGCACTCGCCGCGGCCGGCATGGACGCGCACTCCGCCCTGCGGGAGTCGAGCACGGTGATCAAGGAACAGCTGACCGAACTGCTGGCCGGGGCACAACGGGCCGCAGCGGTCCGCCCCGACCTGGGCCTGCCCGAACTGATCGCCCTGCTGACCGGCACGACCAAGGCGATGGAACAGCTCGCAGCGGACCCGGCGGCCCGGGAGCGGATCCTCGAGGTCGTCCTCGACGGGCTGCGCCCCCGCTGACCGGTCGTCCCGTCCCATCCTCCCGAAGGCGGGTTCCGCGCCGGGCGCCCCCGCACACGCCGGGATGCCGGTGCCGGCACCCGGGGCGGCGCCGGCGCCTCGCGTACGGCGCCTGAGCGTACGGCGCCTGAGCGTACGGCGCCTGAGCGTACGGCGCCTGAGCGTACGGCGCCTGAGCGTACGGCGCCTGAGCGTACGGCGCCTGAGCGTACGGCGCCTGAGCGTACGGCGCCTGAGCGTACGGCGCCTGAGCGTACGGCGCCTGAGCGTACGGCGCCTGAGCGTACGGCGCCTGAGCGTACGGCGCCTGAGCGTACGGCGCCTGAGCGCCCGGCGCCTGAGCGCCCGTCACCGAAGCGCCCGCTGTCCGCGCCCGCCGTCCGTCCCGCCGTCCGTGCCCGCCGGCGGGCGCGCGGGGCACATCCGTGGGAGCGGTGGGGCTTGTCTGGTGGAAGCGCCGGACGGGGTGAGGGATCCGATTTCCCGCACGAAGGCGTAACACCGGGACGGTGGGGGGCAATTCGGAAGAAGTGATGGTCCGGGGCGCTGCATACATTCGAGTCACGACCTTCGGAGGGAAAAAGAAGATGCGTGCTGTTGTGGTGAACGGGACCGGCGGTCCTGGGGCTTTGGTGTCGACAGACCGGGACGTCCCGACTCCCGGCCCGGGCGAGGTACTGATCGACGTGGCGGCGATCGGCGTGAATTACCACGATCTCTACGAGCGGAGCGGACTTTATCCACGACCCGTTCCGTTCGTGCCCGGACTGGAGTGTGCGGGAGTGGTGGCCGCCCTGGGCGCCGGTGTCGACGGCGTCGCGGTGGGGGACCTGGTCGTCACGATGGAGGTGTCGGCACCGGGCGCCTACGCGCAGCACGTCGTGGCACCCGCCGAACGCGTCGTGGCGGTGCCCGCCGGACTGAGCGCCGAGCAGGCCGCCGGGGTGTTCCTGCAGGGCCTCGCCGTCCACTACCTGACCCGGGACAGCCACCCGGTGCGCGCGGGCGAGACGGCCCTGGTGCACGCCGCCGCCGGCGGCGTGGGCCTCCTGCTGACCCAGGTGCTGCGACTGCTGGGCGCCCGCGTGATCGGCACGGTCTCCAACGCGGCCAAGGAGGAGGCGGTCCGCAAGGCGGGCGCGCAGGAGGTCATCCGCTACACCGAGGTCGACTTCGTCGCGGAGGTGGCCCGGCTGACCCAGGGCCGCGGCGTGGACGTGGTCTACGACGGTGTCGGGGTCGCCACCTTCGACGGCAGCGTGGCGTCCCTGCGCATCGGCGGCACCCTGGCACTCTACGGACAGCCCAGCGGCGTGGTCCCCCCGCTGGACATGGGGCCGGGCGCGCGGGGCTCGATCCGGCTGATCCGCCCCACCCTGCCCGACTTCATCACCACCCGCGAGGAACTGCTCACCCGCGCCCAGGAGGTGTTCTCCTGGGTGCACACGGACGGCGTGACCGTCCCGATCGGCGCCACCTACCCGCTGGCGCAGGCCGCCACCGCGCACGCCGACCTCGAGGAGCGCCGCTCGATCGGCAAGCTGCTGCTGATCCCCTGACCGGGCACCGCCCCCGTCGGCTGCGCCCCCGCCGCGGCGCCCGGCTCAGGGGGTGGGGGCGGGGTCCTTGTGCGGCACCTGGGGGAGCCAGCTGACGGCGTCGTCGCGAAAGTGCTGGTTCTCCGGCACGAGGGCGTGCCGGTCGAGGCTCATCAGGGTGACGAAGACCGCGTCCGAGCCGTCGTCCAGTGCGCACAGCCGGCTTCCGCAGGTGGGGCAGAACCCGCGTCCGGCACCGGGGAACTCCGCGTACCAGGTGGGTTCGCCGCCCTCGCCGTCCCAGCTGAAGCCCTTCAGGGGGAACCCCACCCAGGTCATCATCGGGCCGCCGGAGAGCTTCTTGCAGTGGTCGCAGCTGCACACATGGGGGTAGAAGGGCGCGCCGGTGGCGGTGAACCTGATCCCCCCGCAGAGGCAGCCGCCGGTGTGGGTCTGCTGCTGGTCGGTGTCGCTCATCGGTGTGTCCCCCCGGGACCTGGCTCGGTTGTGTGCCCAGCAATATGTCATGCGCCCGGCGGGCGCACCACCGCGGCACGCGGACCGCGGGAGCGCCGCACGGAGCGGGACGGGTCCGCGCCGTGGCCCGCGGCCGGGGCCGGCGGACGTCCGGGCCGGGTGGACCAACCACCCTGCCCGGTACGGTCCTTCGGTCCCGGCCGGCCGGGACCCGGCGGCCGGGGTGCTGCGGGACGGGGAACGGGCGCGGCGCGGCCTTGGACAGGTGCGGGTGCGCCGCGTTCACCCGTTCGTGGCCCGCCGCCCCGCTGCCCCGCCGCCGCCCCGCCGGTGCGCCGCGCACCCACCCTGACGGGGAGGTCGGTGTCGGTGCGCGGTGGTGCGCGGTGGTGCGTGGTGGTGCGGGGTCAGAAGGTGCGTTCGGCGACCCGCACGCGCTTGACGTCCAGCAGGGCGGTGCGCAGCGAGGCGATCGGGAAGGGCGCGCCGGGGGCCTCGAAGCGGTCCTCGAAGGCGGTGTTCTGGTCGGCCATGTAGAGCCAGGTGTAGGCGGTGGTCTCGGGCTCGAAGCGCCAGCTGTCGGCGAGCGGGCCGGTGTCGAGGGTGTCGAAGCCGATCCGGTCGACGAGGGCCGCGGCGGCGGTGTTGGCCGCGGCGTGGTCGCCGGCGATGGGCAGGGCGGTGCGATCGGGGGCGCCGCTGGGGCGGGCGAGCTGGGTGATGTGGTGGGCGAGGATGTTGCCGAACGCCTTCACCAGGTGCGCGCCCTCCAGGTGCTGCTGCACCAGTTCGCTGGTGGTCAGCTTCTCGGAGTCCAGCTCGGGGATCCGGCCGTCGCGGATCGGGTAGTAGTTGCTGGTGTCGAGCACGGTGTGGCCGCGCAGCGGCGCGGCCGGGACGCTGCGGTAGGCGAGGATCGGCACGGCCAGCACGATGAGGTCGGCGTCCTGGGCGATCTGCTCGACGGTGCCGGCGCCGGCCAGCGGGCCGAGCTCGCTGACGAGCGCGGTGAGGGTCTCGGGGCCGCGGGAGTTGGCGATCGCGACCTTGACGTCCGCGGCGACCGCGAGCCTCGCGATGGCCGTACCCATGCTTCCGCTGCCGATGATTCCAAGGGTGGGCATGTCTCGGTTCCTTTTCGTGGGTTGGGACTTGTGGTCATTGGGGTGCCGGCGGGCGGCCCGTCGTGCGGGCGGCCGTGCGGGCGGCCGGGACGACGGATCGGGGCGACGCCCGCCGGCCGCCGGCCGCCGGCCGGCGGCCGGGGCCGGGGCAGGCGGGGCCGGGGCGGCCGGGGGCGCGGTCCGGCGGTGGCGGTGGCCGGGCACCGCCACCGCCCCGGCCACCGTCGAAAGCCGGCCACCGCCCCCGGCCCGGGTCCCGAACTCCGGTCACCGGCACCGGAATTACGAGGTGCGGTGCCCGGACGCCGGGCCCGGCCGGCCGGTGCTCAGATGTAGTAGGTGTTGGGCTCCAGCCCGCACAGGACGCGGCCGTAGGTCTCGGCGTTGACGTCGGGGTTCATCATGGCGTGCAGGTTGAAGGTCTGGAGGTCGCCGACCATGCGCTGCAACGGGACCTTGGTGTAGGCGGAGGAGCCGCCGCTGGAGCCGGCCAGGATCTGCGCGGCCTCCAGGGTGAGGCGGGCGGCTGCGCCCTCGTCGGCGCGGCTGCGGGCGCGTTCGGTCATCTCCCAGCTGTCGCCGGAGGCGCACTTGGCGTCGACGAGGGCGGCCAGGCGCTGGGCGTGGAACTGGGCCTCGTCGATCTTCATGGCGGCTTCGGCGACCCGCAGGTGGGTGACCGGGGCCTCGCTCTGGCTGGGGTACTCGGTGTAGGCGATCTTGCGTCCGGGCAGCCGCTCGAAGAAGGCGTCCTGGACGGCGTGGGCCAGGCCGACCGCGACGCCGACGGTGGTGGCGGCGCCGACCACGATGAACGGGGCGCGGTACATCGGGGTGTCGGCGTTGAGCTTGGAGACGGACTGGCCGCCGAGGACGGCGGGCGCGGGCAGGACGCGCTCCTGGGGGATGAACACGTCCTTGGCGGTGGTGGTGACGCTGCCGGTGCCGCGCAGGCCGCTGGTGTGCCAGTCGTCGACGATCTCCAGCTCCGCCATCGGGACGGGCGCCATCACGGGGTAGGGCTGCCCGGCCGGGTCGAGGAAGATCGCCGCGCTCTGCTGCCACTGGCTGCTCAGGGCGCCGCTGATGAACGGCCAGGAGCCGTTGACCAGGATGCCGCCGGGGACGGGGACGGCCGTCGCGGTGCCCGGTCCGATGGTGGCGCAGACCCGCACGTCGGGGTCGGCGAACACCTCGTCCTGGACCTCGTCGGGGAACAGGCCCAGGCCCCAGCCGGCGATCAGGGAGCTGGCCAGCACCCAGCCGGCGGACCCGTCGGCGCGGGCGACCTCGGTGACCACGTCGACCATGGTCCGCGCGTCGGCCTCGTACCCGCCGTAGCGCAGCGGGATCCGCATCCGGAACAGGCCGGCCCCGCTCAGGGCCTCGACCGTCTCCTCGTGCAGCCGGCGGTTCTCCGCCGACCACGCGGCGTGGGAGCGCAGCACGGGCGCTGTCTCCGACACCCGCCGCAGCAGGTCGTCCCGGGACGGGACGGCGAAAGTGGACATGCCTTCTCCTTGGCTGGATCTACTGGATTTAGCCGGAACAACTGGATCTGTCGGAATCCGCTGATCACGCCCCCCGCCACCGCGCCGGCACCCGGGCCGCGCCGCCCGGGCACCGGGGGCGCCCGCCCGCCGCCCGGTGCGGCCGCCCGGCCGGGAGCGGACGCGGGCATGCCGCGTCGGCGGCCGCTCGTGGCCGGGGTCGGTACGGGGTCGGTACGGGGTGTTCGGGCGGGCGCGGGCGGGCGCGGTGCGCGCTCCGGTGCGGGGCGTCCGGTCCGGGGTGTCCCGCACCGCGCCGCCGCGGTCGTGCCGTTGCCGGCTGCCGGTGGCCGTTGCCGTCACCGCCGTTGCCGCCGGTGGCGGTGGGCGGGTCGGTCCGGTGCGAGGGGCCGGGGCGGGGACGGGCGGGTCAGGCGAAGAACGTGTTGAACTCGTCGATCACGGCCTGCGGGGCCTCTTCGACGAAGTAGTGGCCCGCGTCGGGGACCACGACGACCCGCACGTCGCCGGCCTGGGTGGGCAGGGTGGCCTGCATCTGGGCGGCGAAGAGGCCGTCGGCGAGGTTGGAGACCAGGCCGAGCACCGGGGCGGCGATCTTGCCGTAGGTGCCGAGGTCCACGATGTCCTGGCCGAACGTCTGGTACCAGCCGTTGCCGCCGCGGATCCCGTCCGCGGTGTCGTAGGCGCGGGTGTAGACGGCGCGGGCCTGCTCGTCGACGGCGCCGCGGTCCAGCAGGAACCCGTCGAAGACCCAGTCCACCAGGTGGCGGGCGCGTCCGGCGAGCAGTTGCTCGGGCAGGCCGGCGACCGAGTTGAAGGCGAACCACCACGGGTGGAAGGGCATGCCCGGCGCCGGGAGCATCGGGATCTGGTAGAGCGAGGCGTCGGGGTGCAGCACGTCCAGCAGCGCGACCTTGCGGACGGCCTGCGGGTGGTTGGCCGCGAAGCTGAAGGCGACCTGCGAGCCCACGTCGTGGCCGGCGATGTCGACCTGGTCGTAGCCCAGGGCGCGGATGAACCCGTGGACGACGCCGGCCATCGTCTTCTTGTCGTATCCGCCGGCGGGCTTGTCCGAGCCGCCCATGCCGGGCAGGTCCAGCACGATCACCCGGCGGCCGGCCTCGGCGAGCGCGGGCATCACCTTGCGGAACTCCCACCAGGTCTGCGGCCAGCCGGGCAGCAGCACCAGCGGCCTGCCCTCCCCGCCGGCGACGTAGTGCAGGCGCAGGCCCTCCACGGTGATGTGGTCGCTGCGGAAGTTCCCGGCCAGCGACTGCGCGAGCTCGGCGTCGGTGGGGACGGCCGCGCCCGTTGCCGGCGTGCCCTCCTCGGGCGTGTTCGTGGTCACTGTTCCCATTCCTCTTTCCTGGCGGCCGGGACATGTCTGCCGAGCCGTGCTCCGATTCGGTGCCCCGGGGATCTGTCCCGGGACGGCCGCGGGTGAACCGCCTTGTCACACCGTGACCATGAGCCATCATCAGTGGCTCTGACGTCCGGCCACCTCTTCCATCGTGCTCTCCTTTTCTGCCTCCGCCGCGTGTACCGGCGCCGTCCGGCCCGCACCGGAGGGGGGCAATCCGGAGGTAGTCGCCGGGCCCGCCGCGGCCCGCATACTCGCCGTGTGCCGGGTCGGGACCGGTGCCGGGCGGGCCGGGGTGGGCCCCGCGCGGCGGCCGTCCGGCCCGGCACAACACGCCCGCCGTACAGGGACGTTCGGGGGTCCGGGCGTCCGGGATCCGGTCCGGGATCGGGTCCGGGATCCGTCCGTCGGGGCGACGGTGCGGGCGCCGGAGGCGGCCGGGGCGGGCCGGGCGGGCGGGAGGGGGCGGGGCGCGCCGTAGGGCGGACGGGCCCCGCCCCCTCCCGCCCCGCTTCGTGCTGCCCGCGCCGCTGCCCGGCTTCGGGCGGTCGGGCGGGAGGCAGGGGCGCGGGGCGGGGCACGTAACAGGGGCGGAGGGTGCCGGACAGGGCTGCGTGAGGGCGGTGGCGGCGGCGGGGGACGGCGCCCGGAGCGGGGGCCCGGAGCGGGGGCCCGGAGCGGGGGCCCGGGGCTGGGGTTTCACCCGATCGGGGTGCAACTCTTTGGTTGCGGATGGAGGAGGGACGTGCAACCATAAGGGTGCATTCAATGGCCGTAGCGAAGGAGTCCCCTTATGAGCGCGGAACTGATCGAACGCGAAACCCTCATCGAGGCCCCCCTGGAGCGGGTCTGGTCGCTGGTGGCCCAGCCGGGCTTCTGGGTGGCCGACGAGGCGAGCCTGGCCGGCACCGTCGCCAAGGAGGGCGAGTCGATGGTGGCGAAGAACGCCGAGTACGGCTCGTTCCCGGTGCGGGTGGAGAAGGTCCAGCCGCCGACGTACGTGGCCTACCGCTGGGCCAGCGCGTTCCCCGGCGAGGAGCTGAGCGAGAACAACAGCACCCTGGTGGAGTTCACGCTGATCCCCGAGGGCGGCCACACCCGCCTGCGCGTCGTCGAGAGCGGCTTCGGGCAGCTGGCCGCCTCCGAGGAGGTGCGCGAGAAGGCGCTGAACGACAACGCCGGCGGCTGGCCGCAGGTGCTGGGTGCCTTCAAGAAGCGCGTCGAGGAAACGTCCGTGTGACGGAGGAACGCCCCGGCTCCGTCGCGGCGGTCGACAGCGTCCTCGCGGCGCTGGCCGATCCGACACGACGTCAGCTGCTCGACCTGCTCGCCGCCCAGGGCCAGGTCACCGCGACGACGCTGGCCGAACGGCTGCCCGTCTCGCGCCAGGCGGTGGTCAAGCACCTCGCCGTCCTGGACGCGGCCGGACTGGTCGCCGGCAACCGGGTCGGACGCGAGGTGCGGTACGCGGTGCGGCCCGCGGCGCTGGACACCACGGCGCGGTGGATGTCCGCGCTGGCCGCCGACTGGGACCACCGGCTGGCGGACGTCAAACGCGTCGCCGAGGCGGCCGAACGCGACTCCCGGTAGAGCCCGGCCGAAGGTTCCCGCCGTGACACGCGGCGGGAACCGGCCCGGCCGGGACACCCCGGGCCCGCCGCCCGCGGCGGCCCGCCCGTCCGGCTCCACCCGGCAGCCGTACCGGCCAACTCCCCTGCAAGACCGCCGTATTGCGCAGATGCACGGCCGGTGACCCGGCCGCCGGTCCGCCGGAGGCACGGCCGCCGGAAGCAAAGCCACCGTACGCAGAGCAGTTTGACGCACCGCCACCGGACGGACGAGCGTTCCGGCCCCCGGGGCCCCGGCACCCCGGGCACCCGGTCCTCCAGCTGTCCGGGCACCCACCCCGGCCCCCAGGACCCGCCCGCCCCACGCAACCGTTCCGTCCCGTCCGTCCCCCCGCCCCGCCCCCGTACCGCCCGTACCGCCCGTACCGCCCGTACCGCCCGTCACGCACCGCGGGCCGCCGCGGCCGCCGTCCCGCTGTCGGCGCGGCCCGGACGGTGTCCGCGGGCACCCGCAGGAGCGACGCCGCAGGGCGGCCCGCCCGGCCGGCGCGCCGGTCACCGGCGGCACCGGAGCCTTGAAGAAGGGAACGTCCCATGACCACCGACACCGCCCCGACCCCACGCATCACCAGCAGGGAACGGTTAATCCTCTTCCTCCTGCTCGGCGCCGGGTTCATGCTGTCCGTCGACTTCTCCATCCTCAACGTCGCACTGCCGAAGGTCGGCGAGGGTGTCGGACTGGGACTGACCGGACTGCCCTGGATCGCCTCCGCGTTCGCGCTGCCCGCGGCCGGCTTCACCCTGCTCTTCGGCCGCCTGGGAGACCTGTTCGGGCGCCGCAGGATGTTCCTGTCCGGGGCGGCCCTGCTGATCGGGGCCTCCTTCCTCGGCGGGTTCGCCTCCAACCCCCAGATGCTGCTGACCGCCCGCGTCCTGCAGGGCTTCGCCACCGCGATGGCCACCCCCGCCTCGCTCGCCCTGCTCACCAGCACCTTCGCCGAGGGCCCGGTCCGCGACCGCATCCTCGGCCTCAACGGCGCGCTGCTCTCCGCGGGCTTCACCGTCGGCGCACTGGTCGGCGGCTCCCTGGTCAGCCTGTTCAGCTGGCGGGCCGCGTTCTTCATCAACATCCCCGTCGCCCTGGTCATCCTGGTGGTCACCCCCTACGTGATCGGCGAGAGCACCCTGCCCGAGCGGGTCAAGCTCGACGTGCCGGGCGCGGTCACCGCCAGCGGCGGCCTGCTGGCCGTGGTCTACGCCGTCATCGAGGGCAGCATCCCCGCCGCCGTCGTCGGCGTCCTGCTGCTGGGCGCGTTCTGGGCCATCGAGCTCCGCTCGCCCGCACCCCTCGCCCCGGTGCGCATCCTCAAGCGCCCCACCGTCAAGTGGGGCAACTACGCCGGGCTGGTGGTCTTCAGCATGGAGACCGCCATGATCTTCCTGATGACGCTCTACCTGCAGAACGTGCTGCACTTCTCCCCGCTGGTCACCGGCCTCATCTTCGGCGTCCCGGGCCTGGCGGCCGTGGGCGCCGGCGTGGTCGCCGGACGCTCCATCGGGCGCTACGGCAGCCGCAAGGTCCTGGCCGTCGGCATGACCGTGCAGGGCCTGGCCACCCTCCCGCTGGTCTTCGTCGGCGACGCCCGGATCGCGCTCGCCGTCCTGATCCCCGCGCTGTTCATCGGCTTCTTCGGCCACGTCACCTCCATCGTGGCGTACACGGTCACCGGCACCTCCGGCCTGCCCAACGAGGAGCAGGGCCTGGCCACCGGCCTGACCTCGATGACCCAGCAGGTGGCCATCACCGTCGGTATCCCGATCCTCAGCTCGATCGCCGCCACCCGGAGCGCCGAACTGACCGGCATCCACCTCGCCCTGAGCGTCAACGTCGCGGTGACCCTGGTCAGCGTGGCCCTGATCTGGTTCGGCCTGCGCCCGCGCCCCGAGCCCGAGGCGGCCTTCGTGGTGGTGCCCGACGAGACCGGCGGGGAACTGGCCACCTCGCTGGACTGAACCCGCCGCGCAGCCGGCCGTCGGCAGTTCCGGCAGCCGCGCCCGCACACGTGACACCCCGTACGTCCCGACCGACACCGGTCCGGACGTCCGGGGTGTCGCCGTTCGCCGGGCCGGCGCAAGGGAGCCGGCGAACGGCCGGGCGCAGGGGGCGGGCGTCCGGCGGGGCCGGTCGTGAGTGCCGGCCGGGACCGCGGGAGGGGGGCGCCCGGGTCCCGGCCGTGGGAGGCTCCGGCCGCACGGGGGAGAGCGGCCGGGCTGCTCGGCAGCCCGTCCGGTGGGGATGGTGGGGCTGCCGTGCCGGGAATGCTAGACCCGCACGAGCCCGCCGAAAAGGCTTGTGACCAGGCAATATTCGGGCGCGGACATGCCATTTTCGGTCGTGGACGCCGGGGCGGGCAGTGGTCTGCGCCCATGTTCGAGTACCACGGCTGGATCAACGTCCGGGAGAGCGCCGGCGCCGACGACGACCATGGCGACGGCCTTGCCGTGAGGGGGACGGTCGCGACGCCCGCAGCCGACGTGTCACCTCCGGCCGGTCGGACTCGCCCGGCGAACCGTCAGGATCATCTGCCGGAGGGTACTCGGCCGGCGTTCCGGCCGCCGGTGAGGCCGTCGGCGGCGGTGGCCGCTCGCGCCGGTGCCGCGGCGCGAGGGGAGCGCCGCGGTACCGGCGGTGTTCGGGGGTTTGTCCTCAGAGCAGGACGAGGACGTCGATCTGTCCGTCGGGTCGGGTGGTGATGGTCGCCTCGCCCGGTCCCTGGGCGGGGTCGAGGTTGAGGTAGTTGGCTGCGGCGTCCGCGTCCGGCTGGATGACGTGGCGCCAGGTCTTCGTCGCCGCGGCCTCCCTGGCCATCGACTTCTTGGTCTCCGCGGCGGTCGCGCTGACCTGGGTCATGGTTCGCTCCTTCGAATGGTGGGTCGGCAGTGCCGCCCCGGCCGGGCGGCAGCTGGAAACTACCATCAGTAGTGGGTCGCACACCGACAGGCACGACATAGGTTCGTCTTCGAACGGTGCTTGCGGTTCCGCGGTCGTTCGGGTCGGGAGTCATGGTGGCCGCACCGCCGGCCCGTTGCCGTGGCCGACGTGCGCCCCATGGCTCGACCCCGGGCCCCGGGCCCCGGGCCCCGGGCCCCGGGCCCCGGGCCGCTTCGCCCGCGCGCTCCCGCCCCGCTTCGGCCGGTCCGGCCCCTCGGTCGCCCGCGTCGCCCTCGGTCGCCCGCGTCGCCCGCGTCGCCGGCGGAATCGGCCGGCGTCCGGCGGCGCCGGCCCGGGTGTCTTGACAGCCCCAGTGATTAGCCGCCATATTAGTTATATGACGAGGGACGGGGTCGACGGCGAGACGCCCACGCTGGACCAGGCCGCGCGGCAGCTGCGGCACTACGGCCTGGAGGCCGATCCGCAGGCGGTGCTGGTCGCGGTGCGACTGATCGCCGCGGGTGCGCGGGTCGGGCGGGCGACCGAGGTCCACTTCGCCAGGTACGGGCTGTCGACGGGGCGCTACCGCCTGCTCGCCGACCTGGAGGACCACGGCGGGGAGAAGTCCCCCTCGCAACTGGCGGCCGACCTCGGCGTCTCCAGGGCCACGGTCACCGGCCTCCTGGACGGCCTCGAACGCGAGGGCCTGATCGCCAGGCGCCCGTCCGCCGAGGACGGGCGGGGCACGGTGGCGGTCCTGACCGCGCGCGGTGCGCAGCGCCTGCGCGACATGGCGCCCGAGCACTTCGGGCGGCTGGAGGCGATGGTGGGCGGGCTCACCGTCCAGGAGCGCACGGTGTTCCTGGACCTGCTCGCCCGCGTCGTGCGCGGCAGCGCGGCCCTGACCGCCGACTGACCCGGCCGCAGGCCGGTCCCGGCTCCCGTCCTACGGGTGGGGGCCTTTTTCGCGACGTAATAATTAGCCTCCTAATTATATGCGGGACGGCCTCCACGACCGCCCCGCCGAACCCTTCCGCCCTTTCCGCCCCGCCGGAACACGAACGAGAAGAAGAGGCCAGCATGCCCGCAACGAAGGACAGGACCCGCCCGAGCCGGGCGGCCTCCCGGCCGTTCACGCTGTGGCGCGAGGTACTGACCGCCTACGCCGCCCCCGCACTGACCGCCGGCACCGCAGGAGCCCTCACCGGCCAACCGGACCTGACCCTGGCGGCCGCCACCTCCATCGCCGGCACCTCGGCCGTGGTGGCGCTCCTGGTCGGCACCTGGCTGCGCCGCGGCGGCCGCCCACGACCCTGGACCACGGCCCTGCCACGCCTCGTCCTGACCGCGCTGCTCGTCGTCGCCACCGCCGGCACTGCGGCCGCGGCCGGATGGTTCGCCGCCCAGTGGCTGCCCGCCCACACCCCGCTCGCCACCGCCCTCTGGCTGCAACGCCTGCGCATCGACCTGCCCGTCTCCGCCGCCCTCGCCACCGCCGTCATCACCCTGCGCTGGCGCAGCACCCTCGCCGCACCCCGGACATAGCCCACCCGGCATCCCGCCCACCCCCGGACACAGCCCCCCGGCACCGCACCCACCGGGCCACCGGCGCCGGACCCGACCGAACCCACCCGGCAGCACCCGCCGCCGGGGCGAACACAGCCGACGAGGACACACCATGATCGTTGTCATCGGAGCGACCGGCACCACCGGAACCGCCCTGCTCCACAGCCTCCGCACACTCGACGCCCCCGTACGCGCCCTCACCCGCACCCCCCACCGGCCGCTCCCCGCCGCCGCCGGCGGCGCACACCTGCGGCCCGTCCAGGTCGAGTACGCCGACGCCACCGACCCCGACTCCCTGCGCACCGCCTTCCAGGGCGCCGACCAGCTCTTCCTCGCCATGGCCAACAGCCCCGACCAGGTCGAACTCGAAACCCGCGTCATCGACGTCGCCGCCCGCACCGGGATCGGACACATCGTCAAGATCTCCGCACCCGCCGCCGAACCCCACTCACCCGTCGCCGTCTCCCGCGGACACCACACCGTCGAGGAACACCTGCGCGCCTCAGGACTCGCCCACACCGTCCTGCGCCCCTACGCGTTCATGCAGAACCTGCTGCGCCTGGCGCCCACCGTCGCCCAGGGCCTCGTCGTCGGCGCGATGAGGGACGCGCCCTGCAACTACGTCGACTGCCGCGACATCGGCGACGTCGCCGCCGCCGCGCTCACCAGGGCCGACGTCATGGGCGGCAGCTACACACTCACCGGGCCGGAGGCCGTCGCCCACCCCGACCTCGCCGCCCGGCTGACCGCCCTGACCGGCCGCCCGATCCGGTACGTCGACCTCACCCCCGACGACCTGCGCGACAACCTCGTCCGTCAGGCCCGGATGCCCGCCTGGCTCGCCGCCCACGTGGCGGAGATCCAGCAACTCGCCGTCGCCCGGCCCGAAACCCCCACCAGCACCGTCGCCGACATCCTCGGCCGCCCGCCCCGCACCCTCGACGCCTTCCTCGACGAACACCGCGACCACTTCCGCCCGTAGACCCGACCCCGGCACACCGACCCCGGGCACACCGTCCCGGGCACACCGTCCCGGGCACACCGGCGGTCCGGGGCGGTCAGCGTTTGACGCGGCTCCGGACGGCCAGGGCGGCCAGACCGAGAAGGACCGGCTCGCCGATCCGGGAGGCCATCTCGACGACGGCACCGGGCAAGGTGAGGTTCTGCCCGCCGGAGCGGAACACCACCGAGTTCACCACCACCAGGGCCGCCCTCCCCACCCTGGCTCCGGTCACCCGCCGCTCCCAGGGGAGGGTCAGCACCGGCTCCGGGGTCCTGGTCGTCAACCGGACACTGCCGGCCGCGTAGGTACCGGTGCTCCGCGGGTCGGGGGTGTCGTCGGGCAGCCCGAACAGCACCAGCAGCAGCAGGCTGGCGGCCATCGCCGCCAGCAGCCAGGCCAGTGCCCGCGACGCCCGCAGCCCGTAGCCGGACACCAGCCAGTACGCCCCGAGCAGCCGGCGCTCGGCCCGCGGGCGCCGGCGGTCGAGGCGGCGCATCTCCATCTCGCCGTAGTAGAAGTCCGCGGCGTCCGGCTCGTTGCCCGCCTCCTCGAACGCCCGGCGCACCTGCTGGTACACCCCGGCCAGATCCTCCGGACCCGGCCCGCGCCCCGGCGTCCCGTGATGCGGCCCGGCCGGCCACCCCCGGGCCCCGGCCCCGCCCGCGGCGGCCCGCCAGTGCTGCTCCTCGGCGAGCACCTTGCGCCGGGACCAGCGGGCCGGGCGCACACCACGGCGGTGCCAGCCGGCCGGCGGCCCGGCGAAGCGGCAGCCGAAGCCGATCCGGACCTGGTCGAGGTGGAAGGCACCGACGAGCCGGCAGCGGCTCAGGTCGACGTCGGTGAGTACCAGATGGGCCGCGTCCACCCCCTCCAGGGAGGCGAGGCGCACGGCGGGCGGGGCGCCGCCGGCGGCGAGCAGGCCCTCGTCGAGCTCGCCACCGCGCTGGTCGGTGAACGGCACCGGCCAGCCCTGCAGCGCCACCGGCGCCGACAGCGTCGCCCGGCTCAGGTCCAGCGTCGCGTACCGCAGGCGCAGCACCGCCGAACCCTCGAACGCCGTCCGTTCGCAGACGACGACGGCGGCACCCGCCTCGATCGTGACCTGCGCGCCGGTGAACCGGGCACCGCCGAAATCGATCAGGCCCGCGCAGGTCAAGGGCCCGAGGTGCTGCAGCCCCTCGAACACGGCCGCGTCGAAGTGCGCGTCGCCGGTGAAGGAGGCCGAGTTGAACCTCGCCTCGCCCCCGAAGGCGGCCGCCTCGAAGCTGGTGTGACCGGTGAAGGAGGCCGAGTTGAACCGGACGCCGCTGGTGAACGTGGCGGAGCCGAACCTGGCGCCGCCGGCGAACGCCGCCGCGTTGAACCGGGCGCCCTGGGCGAAGGCGGCCGCCTCGAACCAGACATGGCGGGTGAAGGCGGCCGAGTCGAAACTGGCGTGCCCGGCGAAGGAGGCGCCGTTGAACCGGGCCTCGCCGGCGAAGACCGCCGAGTCGAAACTGGTGAGGCCGGCGAACGTGGCGCCGTTGAACCGGGCCTCGCCGGCGAAGGCCACCGCGACGAACTCGGCGTCGCCGGTGAAGAGGGCCTCGGTGAAGTCGGCCCGACCGAAGCACGCCCGTCCGGAGGCGCCGTCCGTGCAGGCGCCGCGCAGGGCGGTCAGCAGGTCCTCGTCGACGGTGGTGCCGCGCAGGTCGAGGTCACCGCCGGCGGTGAGCGCGGCCAGGACGGCGGCGCGCCGCGCGGGCGGAAGGTGCTTCAGGCAGCGCCCGCCGTCCGCCACCTGAACGCCCCGGCAGCCCACCGGGTCGGCGGCGGAGGCCCCTTCCGCGCAGTGGGGCCAGGCAGGGGCGGCAGCGGCGGGTTCGGCGGTCATGACGACGTTCTAACGGCCGCCGGCCGGCGCGGGGGAGAGATCGGCAGACTGTGACAGATCCCGGAACAACACACCGCGCACCACGTACGGCGCACCACGTACGGCGCACCGCTCGTCGCGCACCGCGGACTCGGCCTTGCGCGGGCACATCCCCGGCGCATCACCCACCGATTCCCCTGAAAGCAGCTCAAGGAACGGAATATCGCCGGGACTTCCCCCTCCGGCAATCTCTCGGAGCGTATCCCCCCTTTTACGGCGCGAGTGGCCGGACGCCGTGGAACACCAGGTCAAGGGCACTGTCAGTGCCTCGTCATAGAGTGGGAACAACGCTGGAGGGGACGCCGGAAAGGCGTCGAAAACGGCGTTGGAAAAGGGGCGGAACCATGACTGCGAACAGGATCGACCACAAGGTGAACCACGTCTCCCTCGTGGTCGACAGGTCCGGCTCGATGCGTCAGCACGAGGCGCAGCTCGTCCGCGTGGTCGACGAGTTCGTGAAGGGCCTTCAGGAGGAGTCCGACCGGCTCGGCCACGAGACCCGTATCAGCCTCTACGCCTTCGACCACGAGGTGCAGAACCTCGTCTGGGACATGGACGTCAAGCACCTGCCGTCCCTGAAGGGCCTCTACAAGGTCGACAACGGTGCGACGGCACTGATCGAGGCGGCCGTGAAGTCCATCGACGACCTGAAGAACATCTGGGAGGGGTACGGGGAGCACTCCTTCCTCCAGGTCGTCGTCACCGACGGCGCGGAGAACGCCTCCGGCTGCTCGGAGACCGGCAAGATGCACGTCCGGATGGCCGCCGGCAAGGGCACCGCCGTCCTGCGCACCTGGATGGACCGCATCCACGGAGCCCTGGACAACCTCCCCGACCACTGGACCTCGGCCATCCTGGTCCCGAACTCCCTGGCCAAGCGCACCGCCCAGGAGTACGGCTTCCCCGCGGGCAACATCGCGATCTGGGACGCGGACTCCAGCAAGGGCGTCGAGGAGGCCATCGGCACCGTCAAGACGGCCGCCACGAGCTTCCTGCGGGGCCGCGAGAAGGGCGTGCGCGGCACCAGGAACCTCTTCTCCATGGGCCAGGACCTCAGCACCGCCGAGGTGAAGGCCAACCTCGACGCGATGGAGACCGGCAAGTACATCCTGGTCCCCGTCGACGAGCAGACACCGATCCGCGACTTCGTCACCGGCGCCGGGCACCGGTACAGGACCGGCTGCGCCTTCTACGAGCTGTCCAAGCGCGAGAAGATCCAGGGCAGCAAGCAGCTCGCCGTGGCCGAGAAGGACCCGGCCACCGGCCGGATGACCGGCAGGGTGTTCTCCGGCCCGGCGGCCCGCCAGCTCCTCGGCCTGCCGGCGTCGGAGGCCACGGTGAAGCCGGGTGACAACCCGTCGTACACCGTGTTCGTCCAATCGACCTCCGTCAACCGGAAGTTGGTGCCGGGCACCAAGCTGCTGGTCCTCCTCCAGCCCCAACGTCGCAGGTGAGCGGCAGGCGTTGACGGAGCGTCCCTTCCGGGCCCGGCCGTCGGTGGCCTCGGCGCGTCCGGCGGCCACGGCGGGCCTGGGGGAGGGGCCGGGCACCGACGGTGGGCCCGGCGGCCTTCCGGCCGTGTCGGCGCCGCGTCGGCGCCCGGCCTGCCCGGTGAAGTGCGGTGGCAGCAGGAGCAGTACGGCCCCCGCGGCGGTCGCGCGGCGGTCGCGCGGCGGTCGCGCGGCGGTCGCGCGCCGGCCCGCGAAGGCGCCGGACAGGTGGAGGCAGGCGGACAGGTGCGGACAGAGGTGGACAGTTCCCGTTGCCGCCGGAGCTGGAGAGTGGACACCGGTCGGGACGAGTCTGTGCGCCATGAACGATGCACGCACGCAGGCAGGGGCGGCAGGCAGGTCGCCCCACCGGTCGGGGCCGGCGGGCCGCCGGGGCCCGCCGGCCGGGCGCACCCGCACCCGCACCTGCGGCCCCGCACTCGCGGACCCGCACCTGTGAACCCACCGACCGCCGCGCACCTTCGAGGAGCCACCACGATGTCCCGCCTGCCCCGCGCCATGACCACGCTGATCGCCGCCGCAGCCCTGTCCGCCGTGCCCGCCACCACCGCCTACGCCGCGCAGGACGCCCATCGGCGCCCGCCGCGGACCGTCGCCGACTGGGCCTGCGCCTGGAACGGCACCGACCCCCGGGCGCTCGGCGCCCTGTTCACCGTCGACGGCGTCTACACCGACCTGGGCGTGGGGGTCACCTTCCACGGCCGCCAGGAGATCTCGGGGTGGAAGGCCCGCGCGGACAGCCTCATCGACAACGTCCACGTCATCGTGCGCACCGCCCGCCGCGACGGCTGGCGCATCACCGTGGAGGCCTTCTACGCCGGCCACCTCAAGGGCGCGCCCAAGTCCTTCGCCGTGCCGATGACCACCCTGCTCGACGTCGACGGCCACGGTCGGATCTCCTCCGACCAGGACCACTACAGCCTCGCCACCGTCCTCGCCCAGTCCGGCCTGCCCGCCGACTGGACCCCGCCCACCCACTGAACCGGCAGTCGGCCCGCGCGCCGACGCTCCCGGTCGTGCCCGCGCCACCTCGCTCGCCCCGGATGCCGGGCCTCGTGCTTCACGAGGCCCGGCATCTCACTGCGTGCGTCTGCCGTCGGCCGTGTCGCCCACGTCCGCGGCGAGCTCGGGGAGCAGCGTCCGGCGGCCCGCGCGACCAGGGCGTCACCGGGCGCCCCGGCATAGCGTTCACCTCCAATCAATGCAACGGATGCGAGGTCTGTCGTTGCGTTGAATTCAGAGTCGTTGCAACGAAATAGCTGCTCTGGCCTGTGCTGATGATGATAGTTCGCAATGAAGTTGTTGCGTGATCCTTGAACGCAACGTAGCTTTTCCCTCATCGGAAACAGCGGGCCGACGGAGCGCCCGCCACCGACGAAGGAGACAGCGATGCTGAAGTTCGACACCCCCACCCCGATCACCACCGTCCTCGACATCCCCGCCGGGCGGATCCGGTTCATCGCCGCCGACCGGGCGGACAGCACGGTGGAGGTCCTGCCGGCGGACGCCGCCAAGGGCCGGGACGTGAAGGCGGCGGAGCGAATCACCGTCGAGTACGCCGACGGCGTGCTGCGGATCGGGGCCGCGCCGGCGAAGAACCGGATCCTCGGCAACTCCGGGTCGGTGGAGGTGACCGTCCAGCTGCCGGCCGGCTCCCGGGTCGAGGCCAAGGCCGCCGCCGCCGAACTGCGGGGCGTGGGGCGCCTCGGCGAGGTCACCTTCGAGGGCGCGCAGGGCACCGTCAAGCTCGACGAGACCGCCGGCGCCCACCTCACCCTCCAGGCCGGCGACATCACCGTCGGCCGCCTCGGCGGCCCCGCGCGGATCAGCACCCAGCAGGGCGACCTGAACATCACCGAAGCCACCCGCGGCACCCTCACCCTGCACACCCTGGCCGGCGACATCACGGTCGGCGCCGCCCGCACCACCTCCGCGGCCCTCGACGCCGGCACCACCCTCGGCCGCATCCGCAACACCCTCAGGAACACCGAAGGCACCCCCGACCTGACCATCCGGGCCACCACCACCCACGGCGACATCACCGCCCACAGCCACTGAGCAGCAGCACCGCCGTCACGACCCGCCACCGCGACCGCACCGTCCACCACTCCTGATCCACCGCCGACCCCGGGGGCAAGACACCATGGCCAGCACCAGCACCAGCACCAGCACCAGCACCAGCAACGCCGAGCAGTCCGCCTGGACCGGCACCGTGCCGGTCGACGACACCGCACTGGCCGTGACCGACACCGGCGGGCCCGGCCGCCCCGTGGTCTACCTCAACGGCTCCTACGCCGACCGGTCGCACTGGCGGCGCGTCATCGCCGACCTCGGCGGCGAGCACCGGCACATCACCTACGACGAGCGCGCCCGCGGCCGCTCGAAGCGCTCGGCGGACTACTCCTTCGAGGCCTGCGTCCGAGACCTCGACGCCGTCCTCGGGGCGCGGGGCGTGCAGCGGCCGATCCTGGTGGGCTGGTCCTACGGCGCGATGATCGCCGTGCACTGGGCCGCCCGGAACCCGGACCGCGCCCTGGGGGTGGTGTCCGTCGACGGCGCCCTGCCGCACGAATGGCTCGACGACGCGGCCCGGGCGCAGATCCGCAAGCTGTTCCGCCGGATGAGCCCGCTCTTCCCGGTCGCCCGCCGGCTCGGCCTGGCCGCGCGGATGAGCGCCGCGCAGCACGCCGAGATCAACATCGAGGCCAACGAACTCTGCGCGCCCGCCGCCCTCGACCCGGTCCTGGACCGCCTGACCGTACCGGTCCGGTACGTGCTCGCCACGGGTGGCAACCTCGGCGGCGACCCGCAACTGATGGAGCAGATCCGCGCCAACCTCGACCCGGTGCTCGCCCGCAACCCCAACATCCGGGTCGGCTCGAAGGTCCCGAGCAACCACTCCAAGATCCTCCGCAAGGACTTCGGAGCCGTCGCCGACGCGGTGCGCGAGCTCGCCGCCACCCGCGACCACCGGGCCGGCTGAGCCCCCCCCGGACGCCACCACGGTCAACACCCTTCCGGCACCACCACGGGAGCGGCCCGACAGCCGGCGCCACCGGGCAGCGGCCCGGCAGGAGGCGGCCTCGACCGCCCGGCCCGCCCCGGCCGCCACCCGCCCGCCGTCCGGACCTCGCGCTGCTCCCCGCCCCGGCCGCCGCTGGGCCGTGTCGGCGACTTCGGGCGTGTGCCGTTGAAGCCCGAGCGGAGCGGGTCACATACTTCATGCATGAGCGACGGGTTCAGGCAGCAGACCGGGTCCACCTCGACATGACGCGAATCATCGCCGACATCTCGGTCTCCCTCGACGGTTTCGTCACCGGCCCGGACCCCGGCCCGGAGAACGGATTGGGCACCGGCGGCGAGGCGCTGCACACCTGGGCGTTCTCCGACGACCCGGACGACCGCCGGGTCCTGCACGAGGGGACCGTCCGCTCGGGCGCCGTCGTCCTCGGCCGCCGCCTCTTCGACCTGGTCGACGGGCCGGGCGGCTGGGACGACGAGACCGGCTACGGTGCCGGGGAGGTCGGCACCCCCGCCTTCGTCGTCGTGACGAGCTCGCCACCGCCGGCGGTCCGGCTCGCCGCCCTCGACTGGACGTTCGTCACCACCGGTCTGCCCGACGCCGTCACCACCGCCCGCGGGCGCGCCGAAGCGGCTTCGACGAGCAGCGGCAAGGACCTCGACGTCGTCCTGATGGGAGGCGGCGCCCTGATCCGCTCGGCGTTCGACGCCGGGCTGGTCGACCTGCTCTCGCTGCACCTGTCGCCCGTCCTCCTGGGCGCCGGGACGCCCCTGTTCACCGGCGCGGTGCCGCGCACACTGGTGCAGCGCAGCGCCGTCCCGACGTCGACCGCGACGCACCTGACCTACGACGTCCTCTGACGACGACATCACGGCGCCGTCGGAGCTCGATGACACGCGGTCAGGACCACGACGGCGCCGCACAGCCGCTCCCCGCCCCCGGCCGCCCCGCCGCCCTCGGAGGGAGGTGCGCCGGGGGAGCGCCGGGCGGGCTTCAGTGCCCGCCCGCAGGCCGCAGGGCGGTCCGGCCCTCTCGCCCAGGGGCCTCTCGTCCCGGACCTGTTCGCCTCCGCCGGGTGCGCGGTGGTCCCGGGCCCGTCGCCGACGTCGTGGCGGCCGTACGGGCGACCCGCCGGCCCGGACCGCCTGATGCCCGACCGTGCGATGCGGCACCTCGCGGAGCGGAGGGCGTCCCGCGGCACCGGGAACCCGCGGCACCGAGAACCCGCGGCACCGAGAACCCGCGCCACCGAGAACCCGCGCCACCGAGAACCTGCGCCACCGAGAAGAGGAACCAGTGATGAACCTGCACGTCAACGCGAACGAGGTGGCGGCCGTACTGCTGGCCGACGGCTGGCACGAGGTCAAGGCCGGCACGTTCGTCACCGGTCCGTTCGCCTTCGCCGGTGCCACGGACGGCAGTTCCGCCCACATCGGGGGACAGCCCGGATTTCGGATCACCACGGACGAGGGCGCGGTCGTCATGGGGCCGCTGTCCTCGGTCCTCGCCGTCCGGCTCGAGGCCGCCCGCGACCAGGAGCGCACGCCCCTGCAGGAGCTCGCCTACCGGCTGGACGGGCAGGTCGTCACGGCGGGCGGCGCCGGGTCCGTCCGGTTCGCCCACGCCGGGGAGGAGTTCGAGGTGTGGCTGGGGGCGACCAAGTACGGCCCGCGATGGCTCTTCGCCGCCGCCGGGGACCGCGACGGCGCCATCGACTACGGGTTCGCCGAGAAGGACCCCGTCGATCAGGTGGCCCGCGCGGTGATGGGCGACCTCAAGGCCGGCATGCGCCCCGGCCGACCCCAGGCCACCACGGACGACCCGACCGCCGACTGAGCCGCCGCCAGGCCCGCCCCGCGGCGCCGCCGGACCCGCTACCGGCGCACGGCCGGCGTGGCAGCGGCACGCCTCGGGCGAGGCGTGCCGTCGGGCCGACCGTGTCCGGGCGTCACTCGAAGCGTGCGGGGTCGCCGGCCCCGCGCCGGACGATGTGCGCCTCGCCCTCGGAGAAGTCGATGACCGTCGTCGGCTCCGTACCGCAGTCGCCGGAGTCGACCACGGCGTCCAGCACGTGGTCGAGCCGCTCCTTGATCTCCCAGCCCTGGGTCATCGGCTCGCTCTCGCCGGGGAGCAGCAGGGTGCTGGAGACCAGGGGTTCGCCGAGTTCGGCGAGCAGGGCGCGGGTGACGACGTGGTCGGGGATCCTGACCCCCACCGTCTTCTTCTTCGGGTGCATCAGTCGGCGCGGGACCTCCTTGGTGGCGGGGAGGATGAAGGTGTAGCTGCCCGGCGTCGCCGCCTTGACGGCGCGGAAGACGTCGTTGTCGATCTGGACGAACTGCCCCAGCTGGGCGAAGTTCTCGCACATCAGGGTGAAGTGGTGGCGGTCGTCGAGCCGCCGGATGGAGCGGATCCGCTCCAGGCCCTCGTGGTTGCCCATGCGGCAGCCGAGGGCGAAACAGGAGTCGGTCGGATACGCGATGAGGGCGTCGGAGCGGATGCTGTCGACCACGGTGCCGATGGTGCGGGCCTGGGGGGTCTGCGGGTGCACGTCGAAGTACTTCGCCATCGGCCGACCCTACGGGATCCACCCGCCCGACGGGAGCGGCCGCGCCCCATCGCGCCGGTGTCCTCGACGTCCTCGGTGCCCGGGTGTTTTCCCGGCGCTGGTCCCGGTCGCTGCCCGGGCGTTTCCCCGGCCGTCGTCCGGGTGCTGGAACGGGTTGCGGCCCCGGCCCTGTGGAGCGGTCACGGCGGGTCAGATCTTGGGGGCGAGTCGATGCCGATCGGGATGTGTTCGGAGTCGGGGCGAGGTGAGTTCCAGGGCCCGGTTGTCCTGTCCGGCGGCCATATGGTCGAGCCATCGTTCGTACCAGGCGAGGAAGTCCGGGGCCGAGGAGACGTTCGGGCCCCAGAAGCCGTCGGCGTTGCCGATGAGTACGCGCCCGGTGAGAGGGCCGCTCACGCTTACGAGGACGAGATCGCTGCAGCCGCGTTCGATGATGTGCAGGAACAGGTCACCTCGGCTCGTGGGGCGATGGGCCCGGCGGAATCCTCTTCCGTCCTGGCCGCCGTCCTTGACGTTCATCGTGAAGAGCGTGCAGTTCTCCAACGGGATCAGTCCGTAGTACGGAGACGCGCCGCTGCCGCCCATGTGTGCGAGGAAGTCCCGGTAGGGACGGGGAAGTTCCACGCCATGCTCGGCCTCGAAAGCGTCGGCCCGAGCTTTGGGCAGGCGGGGGCCGAGGCGGAACTCGTGCCGTTCCTCCCCGAAGGAGTGGCTTCGGCCGGGCGTCCAGGGGATGCGTGTCAGTTTGCGTCGCAGCCGCGGGATGCGGGAGTCCATGCGAGCTCTTCTCCTGTGTCGCCCGCAATGTATCGCACGGCTTGTCGCAGGGCGGAGAGACTCGTCCTGCGGGACGTACTCGCTCCCGCGGCAGTCGACGCCGGCACTGCCGGCTCGCTCTTCCGTTGTCGGCCCTGAGTCGCCGTCTGCGGTGGAGGCGATGTGGGCGCTCCGGGCCGTCGGCTCGTCCGTCCCGTCCCGGCGGCAGCTTCTAGGATCTGCCGCATGGCAACAAGACTCGTGCAGATCAACATGAAGGCCCGGGACGACTCCACGCTCGGCCGGTTCTGGGCGGAGGCGCTCGGTTGGGGCGTCGACAGCGAGGGACCCGGCGTGACCAACCTCGAACCCCTGAACTTCGCCTACCCCGACCCCGTGGCCGTCTGCATCGACATCATCGCCCGGCCGGAACCCAAAACGGTGAAGAACCGGGTGCACCTTGATCTGGCCACCACCTCGGCCGCCCATCAGGCGGAGTTGGTCGCGCGCCTGAAGGATCTCGGTGCGACGCTCGCCGACGTGGGTCAGGGCGATGTCCCCTGGACGGTCATGGCCGACCCGGAGGGCAACGAGTTCTGCGTCCTGGAGCCGCGCCCGGTCTACCGGGACACCGGGCCGATCGCCGCGGTGGTGGTCGACTGCGCCGACCCGCGGGCGATGGCCCGGTTCTGGGACGAGGCGATGGACTGGACGCTGCACGAGGTCGCCGACGACCACGCGACCATGCGTTCCGCCCAAGGCGTCGGCCCCTACCTGGAGTTCGTCCGCACCCCCGACACCAAGAGCGTGTGGAACCGCGTCCACCTCGACGTCTGCCCCTACCCCGGTGACGACCTGGCGGCGGAGGAAGCCCGACTGCGCGCCCTGGGCGCCACCGATCCGGGTATCGACCGGTCAGCGATCTCCTGGACGGTTCTGGCCGACCCGGAGGGCAACGAGTTCTGCCTCCTGACCCCTCGCTGACCTCGGGCGACGGTCCGGCCGGTTCCAACGAGCTCCGGCCGGGCCGCAGGGGACCAGTCACCACCTGCCGCCACCGTCCGGCCCCGCCACCGTCCGGCCCCGCCCGTTCGGCCCCGCCCGTGATCGCTGTCGTCGCCGCCGTTCCGGGCACAGCCCGGCACACCGCTGCGCGGCCGCACGCCCGGCGTCGGCCCCGGCCGTGAACCGGTGTGTTTGTCGCCACCCCGCCGTGGGTTTCGTCGTGTGCAGGACAGATTCTGGTCGATCATGGTGAACGCCGTAGCAGGCTCCCGCACGGGCGGGGCGAACGAGCGTCACATCGTGAGCAGGTGGAGGACTTCGTGGGATGGACAAGTGTGTCGTCCGCCGTCGTGGCGCCGGCGGACGGGTTCGAGTGGTTCCGCGAGAGGCTGTCGACCGATCTGATGCCCGTCGCGGTCAGTCCGGAGCGGGCGGCCGGCTTCCGTGCGGAGATCACGAACGTGGAGCTGGGCCCCGTTCAGGTGTCGGCCTTCGCATTCTCGCCGGCGCGGGCGCGCCGCACCTCGGCCCATGTCCGGCAGGGCGATCCCGAGGAGTACCAGCTCGCGCTGATCACGGAAGGCACCTTCCGGACCTCCCAGCGCGGCAACGAGTCGCTCGTCTCCGGCGATCTGGTGCTGACGGACACCTCGCGCCCGATGGAGAACGTGTCGGCCGGCGAGGACGGACGGGCCGGCGCGATCATGCTGCAGATACCCCGGGCCGTCCTGCCGCTGCACCCGGACCGGGTGGACCGCCTGCTCGCCCGGGGCATCCCGGCGACCGAGGGTACGGGGGCCGTCGTCGCCGGGTTCCTCACCACCCTGCTCCACCACGGGCCCGGCTGCCGTCCGGAGGAACTGTCCCGCCTGGGATCCATCACGCTCGACCTGGCCACCGCCTGTCTCGCCCAGCAACTGGGCGTCCTGGACGAGGCGCCGGCCGAAGCCCGCGCCCAGTTGATGGTGCAACGGATCCACGGCTTCATCGACCACAACCTCGGCGATCCCGGCCTGACCCCCCGGGCGATCGCCGACCACCACCGCATCTCCCTGCGCGGTCTCTACGCGTTGTTCGACGGGCAGTCCTCCAGCGTCGCCGCGACGATCCGCCGGCGCCGGCTGGAACGCTGCCGCGTCGACCTCACCCGACACACGCTGAGCAGCCGGACGATCCAGGAGATCGCGACCCACTGGGGCTTCTCCAGCGCCACCGCCTTCAGCCGTGCCTTCCGCGAGGAGTACGGCATCACCCCCACCGAACACCGCGCCGGCGGCCGTCAACCCTGATCGCACGAAGTGTTGAGGCGCTCTGCACACCTCGCACACCCCGCCGGGGCGCACCGATCTAGATTCGTGACTGCTGATGAGAACAGCAACGCGACGCGATCGGGACCGGTCGCCCGAACGCCGGTCGCCCGAACGCCGGTCGGCGGCGGTCGTCGGTCGACGGCCGCCGCCGACCGGGGGAGACCCCGCAGTCGCAACACGGCGACGCCGACGGGCACCTCGGGTCGCACTGCCGCCGGCGCGCAGCACCGGACCGACCGCGCGCATCCCGCCGCACCACGCCACGAGGAGAATCCTGATGACTGCCGACAACCGGCCGCAGCGTCCCGTCCTGGTCCGCGCCGAACAGGCCGAGACCCTGCAGGACGGCGCCACCAGCCTGATCACCCTGCTGGCCGACGCGGGCGACACGGGCGGCGCGTTCACCGCCAACAAGGCCACGTTCGAGAAGGGTTCGCCGGGCGCCCCCGCGCACTTCCACACGAAGGCGACGGAGCTGTTCCTCGTGCTCGACGGCAGGATGCGGATCCTCGTCGAGGACGAGGTGCTGACGCTGGGGAAGGGCGACTTCCTGAGCGTGCCGCCCACGGTGCCGCACGCCTTCGCGCCCGCGCCGGACAGCACGGCCGAGCTGCTCGTCGTCTTCACGCCGGGCCTGCACCGGTTCGACTACTACCGGCTGCTGGAGCGCGTGTACCGCGGCGAGGCGACCGTCCAGGAGATCAGGGACAGCTCGCAGACGTACGACAACCACTACTTCGACAGCCCGCAGTGGCAGACCTCGCTGGCCGAGGGCGCGACGTTCGGCGCCGGCCGCTGAGCGGCCCCGCCCGCAGCCCGCACGCGTTCGCCCTCCGAGGCCCTTCCGAGGCCCTTTCCGAGGCCCTTTCCGAGGCCCCTCCGGTTCTCCGGAGGGGCCTCGGGGTGTGAACGGCCACATCGGGTGTTCCGGGTGCGCGCGCAGCCACCTTGCGCGGAAGGCACGTTATTGCGTTGCTGCGATACTTTTTTGCGCTAAGTGAGCCGTCTATTGCGTTTGCATGTCCATCTCGTTACGATCCCCCGCATCGGGCTCCGCGCTGCCGCCAACGCTCGACCGTCCTTTCCCGCTGCGGAGTTGACGACCAATCGAAGGAGATCCAGATGGGTGTCACGCGTCGGGCGTTTCTGCAGGCCGCAGCTGCGGCGGGGGTCGCCGGGGCGATGGGGCTCGGGGAGGGCGCGCTCGCCGGGCCCGCGGCCGCGGCGAGCGCGCCCGGCGATGTGGTCGGCAAGGTGACCGTGGGCTACCAGGGCTGGTTCGCCTGCGCCGGGGACGGTGCCCCGATCAACGGCTGGTGGCACTGGGCCCAGAACTGGGGCCAGGCGCCGTCCCCCTCCAACAGCGCCGTCGTGGCCTGGCCGGACGTCCGGGACTACCCGACGACCTACCGCACCGCCTACGGCAGCCTCGGCAACGGGCAGCCGGCCACCCTGTTCTCCTCCTACGACCAGGCCACCGTCGACGTGCACTTCCGCTGGATGAAGCAGTACGGCATCGACACCGCGGCCCTCCAGCGCTTCAACCCCACCGGCGGCGAGGGGCCGACCCGCGACGCGATGGCGGGCAAGGTACGCAGCGCGGCGGAGTCCCAGGGCGTCAAGTTCTACGTGATGTACGACGTCTCCGACTGGGCGACCATGCAGGCGGACATCAAGACCGACTGGACGAACAAGATGCGGGCGCACACCGCCTCGTCCGCCTACGCGCGGCAGAACGGCAGGCCCGTGGTGTGCATCTGGGGATTCGGCTTCAACGACAACCAGCGGCCGTTCGCACCGGGCCCCTGCCTGGAGGTGGTGAACTGGTTCAAGGCGCAGGGCTGTTACGTGATCGGCGGGGTGCCGACCTGGTGGCGCACGGGCGACCGGGACTCCCGGCCCGGGTTCGCCGACGTCTACCACGCCTTCGACATGCTCTCGCCGTGGATGGTCGGCCGGATCGGCAACGTCGCGGACGCCGACAACTTCTACAACGTCGCGACCGTGCCCGACCTCGCCGAGTGCGCCGCGCACGGCATCGACTACCAGCCGTGCGTGCTGCCCGGCGGGGTCTCGGGCCGGCAGCGCGCCCACGGCGACTTCATGTGGCGCCAGTTCTGGAACATGGGCCGGGCCGGGGTGCCGAGCGTCTACATCTCGATGTTCGACGAGTACAACGAGGGCAACCAGATCGCCAAGACCGCCGAGTCCCAGGCCTGGGTACCGGCCGGATCGAACTTCCTCGCGCTCGACGAGGACGGCACCGCCTGCTCCTCCGACTACTACCTGCGGCTGACCGGCGACGGCGGCCGGATGCTGAAGGGCCAGATCGCCCTCACCGCCGTGCGGCCCACCCAGCCGGTCGTCGTCGGCGGCGGGGGCGACACCGTGCCGCCGACCGCCCCCGGCGCACTGCACGTCACCGCCCGCAGCGACACCACCGTGGCGCTGGCCTGGACGGCGTCCACCGACAACGTCGGCGTGACGGGCTACCGGATCCGCCAGGTCACCGGCTCCGCCGCCACCCCGGTCGGCACCGCCCCCGGGAACGCCACCGCGTTCACCGTCACCGGGCTCACCGCCTCGACGTCCTACGTCTTCGACGTGCAGGCCCTCGACGCGGCCGGGAGCGTCTCCGCGCCCTCCGGCCAGGTCACCGCCACGACGTCGGCCGGCAGCTCGCCCACCGTCAACCTCGCCCTGCAGCGGCCCACCTCGGAGAGCAGCCACACCCAGGTCTACGGATCGGGCAACGCCGTGGACGGCGACCCGGCCACCTACTGGGAGAGCGCCAACAACGCCTTCCCGCAGTGGCTCCAGGTCGACCTGGGCACGGCCACCGGGGTCCGCCGGATCGTCCTCACGCTGCCGCCGGCCACCGCCTGGGCCACCCGCACGCAGACCGTCGCCGTCCAGGGCAGCACCGACGGCAGCTCCTTCGGGCAGCTCCTGGGCGCCACGGGTTGCACCTTCGACCCGGCCACCGGGAACACCGCCACGCTGACCCTGCCCCGCCACCACGACCACCCGGTACGTCCGACTCGTCCTCACCGCCAACACCGGCTGGCCGGCCGGGCAGATCTCTGAGTTCCGGGTGTACGCCGCCTGATCGTCGCTCGCGGACGGGGGCGACCGCCTCCCTCCGGGCCGGCCGGCGCCGCCTTGGCGCCGGCCCGCCGAGTCCCCCGGCGCAGGGGCCCTCGCGACGTCCGACGGCACGCCCCCACCGCCGGGTGAGGCGGCGGGCAGCGGCGGCAGGGAGAGGGCGCAAACGCAAGACGTTCTTTGCCGGCCGGCCGCTCTCCCCCGGGGAGGTACAGGACGAATGGACGCCTGTCACCGAAGAAGTGCGCTCCAGCTCGACACGCCGGGTCGCTGCCGCGATGCAAGGCCGAGCATCAGCCCGCTGCCAGCCGTCCCGGCCGCCGGGTCGGGTGGGGGAGGGGGAGTGCCGTACCCGTGGCGCCTGGTCGTGGTCCTCGCCCGGCCGCCTGTTGGCCGTGGTCCCTCCCGGCCGTCGGCCCGGGGTCGGGCGGGACTCGGGCGGAGTCAGGGCGGCGTGGCAGCGAACTACGCTGCGGCCTCCCAGGCGAAGCCGTCCGGGTCGGTGAAGGTGCTGGTGGTGCTGCCGAGGGCGATGCGGTGCGAGCCGGTGCCGTCGGCGGGGACGCCGAGGTCCTTGGCCAGGGCGCGGCGCTTGTACAGGGCCAGCGTGACCGGGCTGGAGGTGCCGGCGGCGAACTCGGCGTACTTGCCGCCGAAGCTCTTGGCCACGGTCAGGCCTTGGCCGACGTAGAACTGCTTGGTGGCCTTCACGTCCTCGACGCCGATCAGCAGGACCAGCTCGTCGATCTCGTGGGTGGCGGGGCCGGTGTCCTTCTTCGCCGAGGTCGCGATCTTCCAGATCGTCCCGTCCGGGGCCTGGACGACGCCGCTGTAGCCCCACAACGACTTCGCGGCGGGCTTCAGGACGGTGGCGCCGGCGTCCACGGCGGCGGCGACGAAGCCGTCGACGGTGGCCGGCCCGGACACCGTCAGCGCCAGGGTGAAGCCGCGGAATCCGGTGGACTGCGCTTCCGACGCCCGCAGGCGCAGGTACGTGTCCACACCGAAGGCGGCGTAGAAGCGGTGGGCGGCCTCAAGGTCGGCCACCTCAAGGGTGACGGAGACGAGGGAGGTGCGGGCTGCGGTGGAAGCGGTGGTTGCCATGACCATCACGCTAGGGGCCGCGCGGCGGCCGGGGCTTCTCGATTCCTGACCGGTCTCGCGACCTGCTCCGCCACGCACGCGGGCATCCCCTCCGCCTTGATCACCCAGCCCGGATCGTACGCCGCACCCGCGGCATCGTCAGCGGCCACATCCACCGCCTGGCGCCGGAAAGCCCCGGGCGGCATGCCGACCAGCTCGGTGAATCGGGTGGTGAACGTGCCCGGCGACGTACAGCCGATCGCGAAGCAGACCTCGGTGACGCTGAGGCCGCCCCTGGACGGTTTCGGAAGCCGGGTGTCATCCCAGGTGATCCGGTCCCGGTGACGTCCGGGCCGAGATCGACGCCGGGCAGCCGGTACCGACGACCTACGGCAATTTCCTTCACCGGTACGGAGCCGACCTCATCGGCTGGAGTTGGCCCGCCGACACGCAGGGCTCCCCCTGCTCTCCGGGTGAACGCCAGGGCGGGGGGCACCCCGCGTCTTCCGGTACGGAGTGCCCCCGGCCGTCGGACCGGCACGCTTTCGCTCGCCTCCCGGCCCGGTGGACGGCGTCGTGCCCGACACCCTCTCGAATTCGGAGGGCCGGTCGGTACGACCGAACGCTGGCCCTACCTGGGGGAGCACCCCCGGCGCATCCAGCTGACCGAGCCGCTCGGTGGCGGCCAGGGCTTCCCGCCGATCAGCAGTTCTCGCTGATCACCTGCTCCAGGGTGTCGATGGACAGCTCCTCCTGCTTGAGCTGCTCCTCCAGGCTTTCCAATCTCTGCCTGAGGACCGCAATCGCCTTCTGGTCCGGATGGGGCTGTTCCTGGAGGTGACCGATCTCGCTGAGAAGCTTGAGGGTTGCCGCGCAGCAATGGGGCCAGCGGGTCCGGCGCGAGGCGCGCCGTGGTGCGTCAGAGGCCGACGGGTGCGGATGGCGGCCCGGCGGGCACCGGGCGGCGGTGGGCGCGTACAGGACGGCTGCTGCCGAGGGGGGACGCCCCCGCCCAGCCCGACCCGTGGGGCGGGAGATCGGTGGGCTGCCGTTGGACGAGCCGACCTGACCGTCGGCGAGTCGTCGCAAATGGATTGAACTATCAACAAATAGTTATGTCTGTTTTAGTATAGTTTGACCGATGAGTACCTCCTCCCCGTCCTGCTGCCGAAGCCCCCGACCGGATCTTGAGCGTGCCCGCGCCTGCCGGCACTGCAAAGGCTGGGGAACCTTCGTGGCCCCCGACGGCCACGGCCTGGTGCTGTGTCCGGAGTGCCAGCCCGAATCACCACGGGGGCCGGTGGGGACAATCCGGCTCAACGGGCCGCACGGATAGGTGTCCCGTCCCGGCATGATCAGCGGGAGCTGCCACGGAGGCCCCGCAGCCGTCCCGGCCCGTCGCCGCCACCCGCCGTCCCGCTGCTTCCGGCCCGTCGCCGCCACCCGCCGTCCCGCTGCTTCCGGCCCGTCGCCGCCACCCGCCGTCCCGCTGCTTCCGGCCCGTCGCCGCCACCCGCCGTCCCGCTGCTTCCGGCCCGTCGCCGCCACCCGCCGTCCCGCTGCTCCCGGCCTGTCGCCACCCGCCGTCCCGCTGCTCCCGGCCTGTCGCCGCCACCCGCCGTCCTCCCGTACCGCTCGGCGGCCGACCGTCCCCGGCCCCGCCGCTGCTGCGACCTGTCCTGCAAGTCGAAGCAGGCCGGACGCCTCGACCCCGAACCCACCGCCCCGGCCCCCGCCCCCGCAGCCATCCCAACTCCGGCCGTGGTCGCGGTGCCGCCGGCGGCGGCCGTGTCCGAGGGACCCGCCCGCCACGCGGTCGCTCCGGCCGAAGCCGCGGCCGGCGCTGCGGGGTACTTCGCCCTCACCGTCCAGGCCCGCCCCGACCGAGCGAACTCCTCGTCCGCACCGGACCCGCAACAGCCTCCGCCGCACAGGAACTCCTCATCGAGACGCTGCGGGACCGCGGCCTCCACGTCTTCGACCGCCCGGAGTCCAAAACCCGCACCGCCATGACCGCCCCGCACCCGCCCCATGCCCCACCGGGCGCCGGCGGGGGTGGGCCACTCCCGTTCCTCCCGCGCAGGGATGGCCGCACAACGGCCGGTCGGCGGCGCCCGAGTCCGGGCGACTCGCCGGAGTCGATCCCAAGGTCTGGGTACGAACGGCATCACAATGAGTAGCAGTCTAATGACGGGAGGCAGCCATGCCGATGCTGCTCATCAAGGGGACGTACCGCATCCTGGCTACCCAACCGGACGGCGACACCCTGCACTTCACCCCCCAGGATCCGGGCTTCTGGTGCGACGTCGCCGGCAAGAACCAGGTGGTCCGGAACAGCCGCGGCGGCGGCAAGCTGCGCCTGGACGGGATCGACGCGCTGGAGACCCACTATCTGGGAGTCGGGCCGGACTACGTGAACCAGCCGGTGGGCGACGGGGCTCACGCCGCCCGGGACGAGCTGCTGAAGTGGATCGGTTTCACCGACGTCGTCCAGGGTGAGGACGAGAAGGTCACCGCCTCGACCCCGGAGACCGTGCCCGGTTACATCCTCGCCAGCGGCGCCGACATCTTCGGCCGTTGTATCGCCATGGCCGGCCGGGGGCCCCTGCCCCCGGACACCAAGGACGGCGAACGGATCCACGTCGACGTGAACCTCGTGAACCAGACCGCCAACCACCACCTGCTCAGCCGCGGCCTGGTCTACCCCACCTTCTACAGCAACCTCCCGACGGAACTGCGCCTCGACATGGCCGACACCGCCAAGCAGGCGCGGACCTCGGCAGTTCCCGGCAGCGTCTGGGCCAAGGACGCGACCAGTACCGGGGCGACCATCACCGGCATGTCCTCGATCACCAAGGACCTGGTGATCCTGCCGAAGCTCTTCCGGCGCCTCGCGGACTACATCCGCCTCTTCGGCCCGTCCCTGAACTGCTTCCCGGCCTATCTCGCCGGTGAGGGCGAGGAGTTCTACGTTCCCGAGGAGAAGAACCCCGTCAGAGGCCTCCAGCACATCGTCACGGTCACCGACAACACCCTCAAGCTGACCCGCGACATCGAAGACATCGTGCTCGTCGACAAGTGAGCGAAACAGCAGCACCGCCATGATCACGCCGCCGGTCCTCGCGCTCCGGGAGTGTCGAATCAACGGCTCTGTTGCGCAGTCAGGGCTTCGGCGTTCGTCGGTGAAGTCCGCTTTGATCACGTGAGGCCGAGGAGTGAGCGGGCGGCGCGGGTCGCGGACGTTGCGGTGCCGGCCCGCCACCGCGAGAGCGGCACCGTCACCGCGTCCTGGTCCTGCTCCCCGGCAGGCGGAGGCGACGACGCCGCCCCGACCCCGGCCGAGCACACTCCCGCGGTCCGGTGACCAGTCCCGCGCACCTGGAGCCCCGGCCGCCGGCCGGGGCTCTGCGCATCGCCTCGCCCCGCACCACCACATCGCCCGCCCTCGACGTCGGCGGCGTCGCCCGGCGATCGGAAACCGCGGCCGCGTACGTGGAGGCGACGACAGCGCACCGCCCCTACCTCGCCCCTCCATCCACCACGGCCACCGGCCGCTCCCGCGCCACCCGCCACCGCCACCTCCAGCGGCCGCCCGCGCGCAGGCCCGGGCAGCACCAGGTTCAACGGGGCATCTGGTACCACGCCTACGTCATCATCGACATCCTCAGCCCGCCGGCGTCCACTTCGGCACCGCCGAGGAGGTCCGTGACCAGCGGGCCGTCACCCTCACCGAGGCATACGCCCGGCACGCCGAACGCTTCGGCCGCCGCCCCGGACCACCTGAGATCCCGCGGACGGCCTGGACCAACGACCCGGCCAAGCGCGGGGAACCCGCACCACAAACCCCACCCCCATAGCGTCACAACCGTCTCACCGGACTTGAAATCATCCGCAGCGTCCGTCGACAACAGCGCCGGTGCCGTCCGCGGTGTCCGGGACGGTGGCGCAGACCTGCTTCCCGCTGTCCGGGTCGGTCACGGTCACCTGCCCCGTGGTGTCGAAGGAGGCCGCCTGCTGGGCCCGGTACGGGCCCAGGGAGGTCAGCACCGTCGAGTTCAGGAGTGCGACGCGCGGTGAGGTGCTGCACGGCGGCGGAGTGTAGGTGGCCGCGCCGCCGGGCAGCAGCCCGCTCGGGTAGGCGTAGGCGGGTTGCGGCGGGGCAGTGGCGCAGTTCCGGGCCGAGTCCGTTGCCGCGCTGATGACCTGCCGGCCGGCCGCGTGCAGCCCGTCGCTCACCTGCTGGTCCTCGGAGTGACGGGTCAGCAGCCCGACTCCGCCCAGAAGGCACATGGACAGTCCGAGGCCGAACAGCCATCCGGTCACGCGTTGGGTGCCGCCGCGCTCCCGCCACGACAGCGCGGCCACCAGGCCGGCTGCCACGACGACCACGCCGCCGATCCCGAGTAGGGCTACGGCAGGCCCGGTCGAGATGGGTCCGACGTGCTCCCCGTCGGACGGCATCCACTGGGCAACCACCATCCGCACCGCCCCCCTTGTTCGATCGGTCGGCCGTCAGCCTAGTGAGTCGGGGCTGGTGGCTGCGAGAGGATTGCCCGGAGGACCACCAGGATGGTCCCCGGCGCACCGAGGCGGTTGTCCAACACCACTGACGGTTCTTCACGTTCAGCCCAACTGTCCGCCGCGCAGGTCGGGATCACCCGGACTCCTGCAGACCTGCAGGCCCGCTCCTTCAGATCCAGCAGCCCCCGATGAAGGGCCTGCCGCTTCGACCCCAACACGTCCGCCGACACCCGTTCCGCCTCCGCCATCGCCCCGCCCTTCGGTGCCCGCCGTGCCGTGCCCGTCCCACCCGCAGCGGGCATCCCAACCCCGGGCCGTCCATCACCGGACCAGCCGCGTAGAGCCCACCCCGCCCTCCCCGCCCGCAACTTCGGGCACCTCACACCACCGGGTGGAACCTTCGGACCAACGCCGGGCCCGGCACCCGAGAGCACATCAACCACCTGCAGCACGTTCCTCCGCCACTGTCGTTGCCGACGGTGACCTGTTCCGCTCGTTCTGGTTCGAGGTGTTCGTCGACGCCGCCAGGATCGAGTGCGAACGCGGTCCGACACCACGAGCCGGCCTGGAACCGTCTCCGCGACATTCGCACCGGAGCTGTCGCCCCAGGCCATATGCAACAAAGTCCAACATTGCCCCTGTCGGTGGCCCGACCGCGGTTTCAGGTGCGCGTTCGAGCTGCCCATTTTCCCGACAGTGCGCCTCAGTCTGCCTCATGTAACGGCGAGGCATCGAACCTTGCGGAGTGGGTCCGGGCCCTTGACGGTTGAGTGGACGACGCGTTTGCTGGTGCCAGCACGTTGGATTTCGTTAATATCTGAGTCTTTTATTGGTTGATTCTGTTGCCTGGCTGAGGTCGGGCGCCGCGGCCGTCCCAGGGAGTCACCATGCACCGAGCGCCTGCCCGGCCTCACCGCCGCTCCGGACCGCCGGCCGGCCGCAGCCCTCCCCACCGGTTCCATCGCCTGGGACCGTGACCTCCGCTCCGTCCCGATCGTCGCCAGGGTCGAGGGCGACATGTCGACCGCGGCCCGCAGGAGCGGGACCGCAGACACAGGAACGACCGCCGTCCGACTCGGCGGCGGCCTCACGGACGCCCTCGAACGGCAAACCGCGCGCCGGTCGACGCCAACGGCCGCAGGGCCTTCGATGCCGCCGGCCGCTTGCCCGCCATGAGCGAGAACCTCGTTCGTCGGACTCCGGACAGCAGCGCCGCCACCCACCGGCGAGTGCTCACCGGAAGTATCCGGCGTCCCTGACGCTCCGACCTGCCCTTCCGTACACCCGGGAGCGATCGGGATCGGGCCGCCGACGGTCGCAGGAGCCCGGCCCGGACGGAGTGCGATTCACCACCCGGTCGACGCGGGCGAGCACCGCGAAGGGGCCTGCCCCGATCGGGTCCTTCCGCTCCACCCCACCCCCAAGGGCCGGTCATCCCCGGCGTGACGGCCCGCACCACCGCTTCCGGCAGCGACACAGCTGGCCCCCACCCACAGCACCACAGGAGAAGCAATGCGCAGATCCGGTCACAGGGCGATCCCGGCCCTGCTGGTCAGTGCGGCCATGGCGCTCGGCGGACTCGCCGGCACCATGCCCGCCCAAGCCGCGCCGGCCGCCGCCCCCGCGGTGACCCCCACCTCCCACACCGTCACCTGGGACGACCACTCCCTCAGGATCGACGACAAGCCCACCTACATCTGGGGCGGCGAGTTCCACTACTTCCGCCTGCCCAGCCCCGACCTGTGGCGCGACGTCCTGCAGAAGATGAAGTCCGGCGGCTTCAACGCGGTCTCCCTCTACTTCGACTGGGCCTACCACTCCCCGAAGAAGGGCGTCTACGACTTCACCGGAGTGCGCGACGTCGACAAACTCCTCGACATCGCCAACGAGGTCGGCATCTACGTCATCGCCCGGCCCGGCCCCTACATCCAGGCCGAGGTCGACGGCGGCGGCTACCCGGCGTGGCTGAACACCACGCCCGGGCACGAGAAGAGCACCGACCCCGACCACCTGGCCAACGCCGACGAATGGCTCGACCGGATCAACCCGATCATCGCCCGCCACCAGCTCACCACCGGCCAGGGCACGGTCATCGCCTACCAGCTCGAGAACGAGTTCCAGCACACCGCGCCCGCCGACGTCGAGTACGTCACGCACCTGCGGCAGAAGGCCGTCGGCGCCGGCATCAACGTCCCCTTCACCGGGAACCACTGGGACGCCTACAACTTCCCCGACAGCCCCGTCGACATCGACGGCTACGACGACTACCCGCTCCTGTTCACCTGCGCCGACCCGACGTGGAAGCCGGTGACCGACTACTCGAGCAAGAAGCCCGCGGGCAAGCCGCTCTACCTCCCCGAGTTCCAGGGCGGCTCCATCAACTACTGGGGCGGCACGGACGGCGACAAGTGCCGCGAGAAGATGGGCGCCGACTTCGCCTCGGTGTTCTACAAGAACAACATCGCCTCCGGCGCGACCATGCAGAGCTTCTACATGACGTACGGCGGCACGAACTGGGGCCGCCAGGCCGTCACCGGCACCTACACCTCGTACGACTACGGCGCGGCGATCACCGAGCCGCGGCAGCTCACCGACCGCTACCAGCAGGACAAGCTGATCGGCTACTTCCTGCAGAGCGTCACCCCGATCACCAAGACCGACAAGGTGGCGGCCCCCGCACTCACCAACTCGGCCAAGGTCACCGACACCGCGCGCCGCAACCCCGACACCGGCACCCAGTTCCACACGCTCCGGCACAAGGACTCCACGTCCACCGGCTCCGACTCCACCGGCCTCGCCCTGACCGTCGGCCCCAACCACGCCGGCTACACCTACGACGACACCGGAACCCAACTCCAGTACACCGGCAGTTGGACGCACGCCGACCAGAACGCCAGCTACACGGCCGGCGAGTACCAGCGTACCGAGGCATGGTCGAACACGACCGGCGACAGCGTCACCGTCCCCTTCACCGGCACCTCCGTCCGCTGGATCGGTTCCAAGGCCGCCAACCACGGCCTCGCCGACGTCTACCTCGACGGGAACAAGGTCGCCACCGTCGACGGCTACGGCGCCGGAGCCGAGGTCAAGGACCAGACCCTCTTCAACAAGGACGACCTCCCCGCGGGCAACCACACCCTGAAGATCGTCGTCACCGGGCAGAAGAACCCAGCCGCCCCCAGCTACGCCAAGTACGTCTCCGTCGACGCGATCGACGTCCTCGACACCACCAGGACCCGCACCTACCCGACCGTCCCGCAGAAGGCCGACACCGCCGTCACCCTCGCCGGCCGCGACTCCAAGATCCTCGTCGCCGACTACCGGCTCGGCGCCAGCCAGCTGCAGTACTCCACCTCCGAGATCCTCACCCACGCCCAGATCGGCGACCGCGACGTCGCCGTCCTCTACGGCCGCAACGGCCAGGCCGGCGAAACCGTCCTCAACTACTCCCAGAAGCCCGACGTCCAGGTCCTCTCCGGAACCGTCGACCAGACCTGGGACCCGGCCACCGGCGACCTGCGCCTCAACTACACCCACAACGGCCTCGCCCGCGTCCTGATCAGCGGACCCGGCGCCACCCGGCCCCTCCTGCTGCTGCTGGGCGACGACCAGAGCGCCAAGAAGTTCTGGCGCGCCGACACCGCAGACGGTCCGGTACTCGTCCACGGCAGCGACCTGCTGCGCACCGCCGTCGCGTCCTCCGGAGGACTCGACCTGACCGGCGACAGCTCGGTGCAGCAGGCCGTCGAGGTGTTCGCGAAGGGCACCGGTCCGATCACCTGGAACGGCACGGCGCTGGCCACCCAGCCGGTTGCGGGCGGCTCCGCCGCCGGCAACCTCGCCGGACCCACCCCGGTCGTCCTGCCCGCCCTCTCCGGCTGGAAGCACACCGCGGAGTCCCCGGAGGCTCAGAGCGGGTTCGACGACTCCTCGTGGAAGGTCGCCGACAAGACCGCTTCCAACAGCATCACCAAGCCGGGCACGCTGCCCGTGCTGTTCGCCGACGACTACGGCTACCACTACGGCGAGGTCTGGTACCGCGGCCACTTCAAGGCGGGCAACGAGGCGACCGGTATCAACCTGTCCGCGGCGACCGGGGGATCCGGCATCTACTCGGTGTGGATGAACGGCACGTTCCTCGGCACCACCGGGGACGGAAACGCCCACGCCTTCCCGTTCCCGGCCGGGGTGTTCAAGCCCGGCACGGACAACGAGGTGTCGGTCCTGGTCTCGAACATGGGCCACAGTCAGAACCCCGGCATGAACGACAGCAACAAGGCGGCCCGCGGCCTCACCGGCGCGTTCCTCACCGGCGCTCCCCTCTCCGCGGTCACCTGGCGCATCCAGGGCGCCCGCGGTGGCGAGGACCTCGTCGACACCGCCCGCGGTCCGATGAACACCGGCGGCCTGTACGGAGAGCGGGCCGGCTGGACGCTGCCCGACTTCCCGGACAGCTCCTGGACCACCACCGGCCTCGCCACCCGCGACAACACCCCGGGCGTGTCCTGGTACCGCACCAAGACGACGCTCGACCTGCCGGCCGGCCAGGACACCTCCATCGGACTGAAGATCGCCGACGACCCGAGCCGCAAGTACCGGGCACTGATCTACGTCAACGGCTGGCTGCTCGGCACCTACATCAACAACGTCGGCCCGCAGCACGTCTTCCCGCTGCCGGGCGGCATCCTCAACCCCCGGGGGGACAACACCATCGCGATCGCCCTGTGGAACGAGGGCGGCACCAGCGGCGGCCTCGGCACCGTGACCCTGGAGAACCTCGGCACCACCGCCTCCCCGCTGAACCCCGCCCCGGTCACGGGCCCCGGTTACAGCGCCGCCACCTACACCACCCCCGCCGCCCACAACGCGACGCTCACCCTGAACGCGCCCGACAACGCCGCCCCGGCCGGCACCTACCCCGTCTCGGCGACCTTCGCCGTGCCCGCCGGACAGCAGAACGCCTCGAACGTCAGCCTCGCCCTCGACCTCCCCACCGGCTGGACCGCTCAGCCCACCGGCACCACCACGGCCGCCGGTGTCACCGCCGGCTCCTCCGTCACCGGAACCTGGAACGTCACCGCCCCGAGCGGCGCGCTCCCCGCCATCTCCTCCCTCACCACCACCGCCTCCTACACCCAGCAGAACACCGCCCAGCAGCTCACCGACACCAGAACCGTCCGCCACCTCACCGCCCCGACCACCACCACGGACGTCAGCACGATGCAGTTCCTGGGATCCACCAACAGCTGGAACGGCGGCGTCAAGCTCGACAAGAGCAACGACAGCAAGGCCCTGACCCTCGCCGGCACCCCCTACGCCCTGGGTATCGGAACCAACGCGAACAGCAGCGTCACCCTCTACCTGGGCGGCCACTGCACCCGGTTCAGCGCAACCGTCGGCGTCGACGACGAAGTCGGCAACAGCGGCTCGGTGACCTTCAGCGTCCGGGCCGACGGAACCAACCTGACCACCACCCCGATCCTGCGTGGCAGCGACACGGCTGCCGGCACCGTCGACGTCCCCATCCCCGCCGGCACCACCATCCTCGAACTCGTCGCCGGCGACGGTGGCGACGGCAACAGCAACGACCACGCCGACTGGGCCAACCCCAAGGTCTTCTGCTCCTGACAGCAGACCGGCACAACAGCCGGCCGGGAGGCAAAACCCTCCCGGCCGGCGATCGGAAACATCGGATTCAACGGCGGCGCATACGGCGGCTTCACCGCCGACGACTTCCACTACGACCCCGACGACTTCGACCTGAACTGACCCACCACCCCACATCGAGAAGATGAGAAGGAGGCCCGGATGCGCGGCCCCTGCCGGAGATGGCCGAAGCCTGCGGCGTGGCGACCCGCTGCCTGCCGCACCGGGGTGTGCCGCACCTACCGGGGTGTGCCGCACCTACCGGGGTGTGCCGCACCTACCGGGGTGTGCCGCACCTACCGGGGTGTGCCGCACCTACCGGGGTGTGCCGCACCTACCGGGGTGTGCCGCACCTGCGGGACCCGGCTTCCGGAGGGCCGGGTGATTGCGTACTGGCGACTGCCCTGCGTACGTGACTTCGTGATCGCGGCAGCGGAGGCGTCCGTGGAGTGCGCCGCGGACCGGTGCGCAGCCGTGGCCGCCCACCGCCGTCACGGTTCGACGGCGGTGGGCATCGGCTTGCGGGCGGACCTCACCGGCCGCGCCGCGGACCTCGCGGGGTGTCCGGCGGACCGGCCGGCAGGCGCGTGGCGGGCTCAGGCCTTGCTGTAGCGGGCGTGGCCGATGTGCCAGACGTACGAGCAGGCGATGGATTCCAGAGCCTGGGCATGCTGCGCGAGCAGTGCCGAGCCGCCGGTCGCGAGTGAGCCGATTCCGCGCCGGGCCGCTGCGGCGTACTCCTCACCCAGGTGGGAGGCCGCTGCGTAGGCGCCGGGGACGTCGCATTTCTGCTCGCTCATGATCAACGGGATGAGGTTCAGCGAGTCGGGGACGCCCTTGGCGGATTCCCTCGCGTAGGAGCCGAGGTCGTTCAGCACCCCGGCGAGGTCGGCGACGGCCGACTCCGGCTGCCGCACCGCCCGGGAGTTTCGCGCCTCTTCCGGCAGGTCGTACCGCAGCACGACCTCGGCCATGGCGATGAGGGTCCGCACGAACACGGTGTGGGGGCGTATCGCGCGGTAGTCGTGCAGCGTGACGTGGTGGGGTTCGGCGAGGTGGTGCGCCTCCCAGAGCATCCCGAAGAGGACGTCCCTGAGGCACCCGGTGACCCGCAGGTACCGGGCGGCCGTGGCCCGGGTCCGCAGCCTCACGAGGAGGTCCCGGAGTGCCTCGTCGAAGGGGTCGGCGCCGCCGGGTGGCTCGCCGTCGGCCAGGAGGTGGACACAGGTCCGGATCCGGCGCACCAGCCGGGCCGGGCTGCCTGCCGCCGTCGCCTCGCCGAAGGTGTCGTCGAACGCGGTGAGCCACAGGAAGAGGTCCGCGCACAGGAACAGGCCGTCCGGCTCGGCGGTGGGGAAGGTCCTGGCCACCCCGTGCGCCACGATGTCGCAGAGGGTGCGCCGCGCGCCGGAAGGGCCCAGGAGTGGGAAGCGGTGGAGCCACTGCGCCACGTGCTCCGCGATGCGGTCCGCGTGCGGGCTGGTCGGGAAGGGGCCGGGGAAGGTGCCGGAGAGGTCGGGCATGGGCAGGGCGGCGGTGCCCGGCCGGTCGGTGGTGGTCACGCTGCCGTCCTCGCTGCTGCGGTCCCTCTGGCTTCGGCGATCATGTGGAGGGAGGAGGGGTGGACGGTGATGGCGGGTACGGGCCGGACGGTGGCGCCTGGTGCGTGCCGCAGCGTCCAGCGGGAGGCGACGAGGGCGGTCAGGACCGTCGCCTCGGCCCAGGTGAACCCGTCGCCGATGCACATGCGCTTTCCGGCGCCGAAGGGGATGTACGCACCCCTGGGTGGTTGAGGCCGGTCGGGAAGCCAGCGGTCCGGGTCGAACCGCAGCGGGTCGTGGTACAGCTCGGGGTCCCGGTGGAGCGTGTACGGGCTCCAGACGAGGTCGGCCCCGGCGGGCAGGAGCGCGGTGCCGAGCCGTACGGGCACGGTGGCCTGGCGGGTCACGATCCAGCCGGGGTTGTGCAGGCGCAGTGTCTCGGTGACGAGTCTGCGGGTGAGGAGGAGCCGGGGAAGGTGGTCGGCGGTGAGCCGGTCGCCGGCCAGTACGGTGTCGACCTCCTGGTGCAGGCGTTCTTCGAGGTCGGGGTTCCGGCCCAGTTCGTGGAGGAGCCACGCCATGGTGACCGCGGTGGTCTCGGAGCCGGCGGCCAGCAGGGCGGTGATCTCGGACAGGATCTCGTCGTCGTCCAGGGGCCGGCCGTCCTCGTCGCGGGCGTCGAGGAGCAGGGAGACGAGGTCGTCGGGGTGTTCGGGCTCCGTCCGGCGGGCGGCGACGATGTCGCCGACCGTCCGGCGCAGCAGCGCGTTCGCGGCGCGGAGCCTGCGGTTGCCCGGGAGGGGCAGGTTCTCCCAGGCGGAGACCGGCGCGACGGCGCGCCGGATGGCCGCCTGGAAGACGGTGTCGACGCTGTTCATGATGGCTTGTGCCGGGCCGCGTTCCGGGTCGGAGGAGAACAGCACCGACATGACGACGCCCTGGGTCATGAGCTGCATCTCGTTCAGCACGTCGAGTCGAGTGCCGTGTTCCCACGTCCGGAGCGCAGCCTCTGCGGTGGTGCTCATCGTGTCGATGTAGGAGTTGATGCGCTCGCGGTGGAAGGACGGCTGCATCAGGCGGCGGCGTTGCAGGTGCTGCTGCCCTTCGGCGACCGGCAGCGGTGATCCGCCGAACAGACGGAGCTTGTCGAAGAGCCGGCCCTTGCCGAAGTTCGCGGACTGCGCGGTGAGCATTTCCCAGATGAGCTCCGGCGAGTTGACGACGAACACCGGCCGCGGGCCGACCCTGATCTGCACCACGTCGCCGTGGCCCCGCAGTTGCTGCATGAACGCCAGCCGGTTCCGGAGCAGCGGCATCACGTGTCCGACGACGGGCAGGCGCCCTGGTGCGTGCGGCGGGGTCGTTGCGTCGGCGGTCACGGGAGGTACTCCGTCTCGGTGCGGGTCCGCAGCAGGTGGCGGGCGGCGACGACCTCGGCCTGGATCATCGCTTCCGGTGCGTAGAGGGTCTTGTCGTGCCAGAGGGCGGGGTGCTGGTGGCCGGGCGTGCGGGTCGTGGTGTGCAGGAAGGCCTCGGCGTGGTCCAGTGCGCGGGTGTGCGCCGGTTGCCGCTCCGCCCCGGGCGTGCGGAGCAGGATCTTCACGGCGTAGGCGGTCTCCTCGGCGGTGCCGCCCCAGATGCCCCACGACCCGTCCTGATGCTGGGTGGCCAGCACCCATGCGGTGGCCGCCCGGACCGCCCGGCGCGCTCGGGGACCGGGAAGGGAAACCAGTGCGGTGACGCACCGTCCGGTGGCGTAGTAGGGGGAGGCGTGCCATTTGTCGGTCCAGTGGCCCTGCGGCTGCTGGTGCTCGACGAGCCAGTCGGCCACCCGGTGTACGACGGGCCGGTGCGTCTTTGCTGCCTCGGGGTGGTGGCGGAGGTAGGCGTGGAGGGCCTGGAGGGCGTGCGCGTTGGCGCTGAGGGATCCGGTGTCCTCGCCGATGTAGCAGTCGTAGTGGCGGCCGTTGTCGAACATGGCGAGCGGGGCGGGGTCGCGGGGCCGGTCGACCAGGGCCGCGACGAGCACGGCCATGGCGGTGTCGTCGGCATCCACCATCAGTCCGGGTGTGCCGCGGACGCCCTCGGGGTCGTAGAGGCGGTCGGCCCACTTCCGCAGGGTGAGCACGGCGGCGGGCGGCAGGCCGGCCCGGGCCAGCGCGGCGGCGACCCAGAGCCGCTCGAAGACCGTGATCGGTGCCGCTTCCGGGAAGAGGCCGCCGTAGCGGTGCGCCACGGCGGCGAGTTCGTCGATCGCACGCTGCCGCTGCGCGGAGCGGGGTGCGGCGGCGGCCCATGCCGCGGTGGCGGCCGGGGAGCTGCCGAGCAGCCCGTCCGCCGCGGGCAGCAGCGTCTCCGGGAGGTGTCCGGCGACGCCTTCGAAGGTGTGGTGGAGCTTGAGGGGGACTTTGCCGGCAGCCCGGCACTTGCGTGAGACCGCTTCGGGGGCCGCAGCGTGGTAGCCGCCCGGGACGACGGGACGGGAGCCGCGGTGCCAGGGCCCGAGGTGCGGAAGGTCGGCGGTCCCGGGCCGGTCGAGACGCTCGTTGACGGCGGCGACCAGGCTCGGGACGAGGATTTCGGCGGCCGCGGTGTCGGGCCACGGCCCGGCCGACGGCAGGCCGCCGAGCGCGCCGAGCCCTCTGGCCGCCGCCGCGGCGAGACGGTGCGTCGCACCGCCGGTCACGGGTTCGCGCTGCAGCACCGCGAGGACGGCCTCGACGGCGCTCAGCGTCGGCAGGAGCCGGTAGGGCGCGGGGCCGTCGCCCCAGCTGCCGTCGTCGGCCTGCCCGTTGAGCAGGTGGTCGACCCGGGTCTGTCCGCCGGGCAGCCACGGCGCCGTGGACAGCACGCGGGCCGTCTCGTACAGGGAGGGGCGGACGCTGCCCCAGGGGTCGGCGTCGACCGCGCGGATCAGCCTCGTCGCTTCGCCGATGTGGGCGTCGACCTCCGGCCGGTGCTCGACGAGGGCCGTCGCCAGGGACGTACCGGCCTCGTCGTGCTGGTACTCGTTCATGCGTGCCTCGCAGTTGCGGATCCGGCGATGTCCCGCAGCGCCGCGACGGCGGCGGCCGGGAAGGGGGCGTGGTCGAGGGCAGCCAGGGCTTCGCCGCGTCGGGTCCGGATCATCTCCTCCACCGCCTGCCGGGCTCCGGTGGTCTCCAGGATGGTCCGGACGACGGCGGCGTCCCGCTCGTCGAGGTTGCGTCTGCCGAACCGTGCGCGCAGCGACCGCATGTCGCGGCGGGAGGCGCGCTGGACCGCGAGGGCGACGAGCACCGTGGCCTTGCCGGCGCGCAGGTCGTCGAGCACCGACTTTCCCGTCTCCTGGGGATCGCCGAAGACCCCGAGGAGGTCGTCGCGGAGCTGGAAGGCCTCGCCGAGCGGCAGTGCGAACGCGCTCAGGGCCGCCTGGACCCCTGGGACGGCGCCGGCCAGTGCCGCGCCGATGTGGAGGGGCCGCTCGACGGTGTACTTCGCGGTCTTGTACCGGATGACCTGGAGGGCGGTCCCGACGTCGTCGGACAGCCGGCCGGTGGTCTGCAGGTCGAGGTACTGGCCGTAGAGCACCTCGCTGCGCATCTCGTCGAGGAGCGGCAGGATCCGTTCGGGGCCGCGGACCGTCAGACTCGCGCCGTGCAGGAGTTCGTCGGACCAGATCAGCGCGAGGTCCCCGAGGAGCACGGCGGCGCCCAGGCCGTGTTCCGCGGCCCGGTGGGCCGGGCCGCCGTTGGCGGTGTAGGCGGAGGCCAGCGCGCGGTGGGCCGAAGGCTGGCCCCGACGGGTGTCGCTGGCGTCCATCACGTCGTCGTGGATGAGGGCGAACGCCTGGAAGAGTTCGAGGCCGGCCGCTGCCCGGACCGCCGACGCGTGGTCGCCCTCGCCGCCGCCCGCGTACCAGCCGGACACGCACAGCAGGGGGCGCAGGCGCTTTCCCCCGGTCAGGAAGGTGCGGAGCTGGGCTATGAGGGGTGGCAGTTCGGGCCCTGGCGCGGACTGTTCCTTGACGTCCAGGAACGCGGCCAGTGCCGCGTCGACATCCCGCCGCACGGCCGGGAGGTCCAGTGCGGCGGGATGGGGTGCGACGTCGACCGAGGGCGGCCCGAGTCTCTTATGGTCAAGAACGGCCAATGCATGTCCTTTGGCGAGCTGATGTGGTCACGGACGCACATCCCCAGGTGATCCACCTGTCACGCCTGGTACAGATGTGGCGGATGACACCCCGTCAACATGCCTCGATCTGCCGTGACGATGCTATGGCCGGGTGGTGCCCGTACGCTGTGCGGTCGCCGTTACACCGGTATGCGGGCCGGAGCGGGTTCGGCCGGCCCGGACGATCCGGTGGGTCGCTGCCGGGAGGGGCTCCCGTGGTGTCGCGGGTGCGCGGGGTGGATCGGGGTGAAACCCGCGGGCAGTGCCGTCAGGCTCCGGTAGATCGGGCCGCCGTGGTAGGTCAGTCCCGTCGCGGGCACGGTGAGCCTGACGTCGGGGAGGTAGGAGGTGAGCCGTTCGATCGCGGCGGTGGCGACGAGGACGGCGGTGGAGCGGGCCGGGCAGGCGTGCGGGCCGGCGGCGAAGGCGAGGTGGGCCTTGTTGCCGGACCGGTGGTCCTCGTTCGGCAGGTTGCCGTGCGGGCAGGAGTTGGCCGCCGCGTAGGAGACCATCACGGGTGACCCGGCCGGAACGATCGTGCCGTAGAAGTCGACCTCGTGCCGGGGGAAGTGGAGGCTGTAGTTCGCCAGCGGGGAGTCGTTCCACAGTGCCTCGTCGATCGCGTGCTGGATCGGCAGGCTCCCGCTGGTGAGGGTGCCGAAGTAGCGGTCGTCCGAGAGCATGCGGGCGAGGGTGCTGGCGATGAGGTTGGCCAGCGGTTCGTTTCCCGCGCCGAGCACGATGATGACCTGCTGGAGGACGTCCTGCGGGCTCAGACCGTTCGGGTGGTCGATGAACCACGAGGTCAGGTCGTGTCCGCGCTGCCGGGCCTTGGCGGCGTAGAGGCTGGTGAGGTACTCGTTCAGCGCCTGCGCGCCCTGGGCCGCCTGCTCGGGATCGGAGCTCACCATGCCGGTGAACGCCTTCAGGAGCCGGGGGGCGTACTCGTCGGGCATGCCGAACAGCGCGTTGAAGACCATCAGGGGGATCTGCTGCGCGTACTGGGCGACCAGGTCGGCCTCGCCGTCCTCCGCGAACCGCTGGAGGAGCGTGTCGGCGTAGCGGAAGGTCAGGTTGCGGACGTCGTGGGGGTCGAGAAGGCTGAAGCTGTCCGTGATGACGCTGCGCAGGTGGGCGTGCTGGGCGCCGTCGGCGAAGAACAGACTGGGCCGCCACTGGACGTGCGGCATGAGGGGGCTGTCCGGCGGGACCTGGTCCATCCACGGGCGGGTGTCCTTGGACCAGGTGTGCGTGTCCTGGAGGAGGTCGATGGCGGCGCGGTAGTCGGTGACGACGTGGACGACGACGCCGGGGGAGATCTCCGCGAGGCCGACCGGCCCCTGCAGGCGCAGCAGTTCGTAGCTGCGCTGGGGCTGCGCGTCGTGCTCGGGCCCGTGGAGGCGCACCGGGACGGTGGGAGGAGTGGCGGTCACGACGATTCGTCTCCGGCTCGGGATATCAGGTGGGCGGTCAGGGCGATGAGCGCGTCCAGGGTGGAGTTCTTGTCCCGGGCGTCGCAGGTGACCAGCGGGGTGTGCTCGTCCAGGTCGAGCTTGGAGCGCAGGGTGTCGAGGGTGTGGTCGGGCGAGGTCGGGAAGGTGTTCACGGCGACCGCGTAGTCCAGGCCGCGTTCCTCGATGAGGTCCATGACCTCGAACGACTGGTCCAGGCGGCGGGTGTCGGCCAGGACGAGGGCGCCGATGGCGCCGTCGGCGATGTCCTCCCACAGCGGCAGGAAACGGCGCTGCCCGGGGGTGCCGTACAGGTACAGGACCACCTTGGCCTGCGGCACGGTCAGGCGGCCGAAGTCGATGGCGACCGTGGTGGTCGTCTTGCCGCGCAGGCCGTCGAGGGTGAGGTCGTCCGCCGATGCGGCGGCGTCGGTCATCACCTCGTCGGTGTGGAGCGTCGGGATCTCGGAGAGGGTCCTGATCGCGGTGGTCTTCCCGATGCCGAGGGGGCCTGCCACCAGGATCTTCAGCCGCCGGTGGTCGTCCTCGGGCAGGTACACAGGAGTCGGGCTAGTGCTGCCTGAGCGCGCGGAGTCCACTCAGCACCTCTTCCAGGAGTTCTTTGGACGGACGGTCGGCCTGCGCGTTGGGAAGTAAGGCGTCCGGGGCGGGCACGCGCACCTGCAGGTGGCCGCCGTCGAGGAGTTGGGAGAGCAGGACCTTGCACACGCCGGTCTGCAGACGGAGGTAGGCGGCCGTCTCGCTGACGGTCAGGGTGCCTCCCGTGAGCAGCGTGATGATCCGCTGCTGCACGGGGGTGTGGTGCGGGGCGGGGGGAAGACCCGTGGCGACCACGGCCGTGAGCGACTGGAGGGTGTTGCGGGTCGGGGTGCCGACGCCCCGGGTCGCCAGGTAGCTGGGGATCATCCGTCGCCGCAGCGGGCCGCGGCTCATGACGCCCCCTGTGTGCGGGCCGGGACGGACAGGAGTTGCTCACCGAGCTTCTTGGCCTGACGGGCCATGATGTGCGCGACCGTACCCATGGGCATGTCGAGGCCTCCTGCGACCGCGATGAAGGTGTTGGTGCGGGCTCCGGCCGGCATGATCATGTACGTGCCGTGGGCGTTCTGCACGGTGATGGTCATGACGGGGGTCCCGTCCGCAGCGCCCAGCGCGGCGTTGGCCGCGGCGCGTGCCGCGCCGTGAAGGGCGGCCGTCATGGCGGAGATGCCTTCCGCGGTCTCGCGGAGAAGCCCTTCCGTCGCGCCGATGACCATGCCGTCGCTCGACATGATCAGGGCGTGCCTGACCTCCTTGCTGACTTCGGTGATGGGATTCAGAACCCACGACGGGTCCTCGATCACAGGGCGCGAGGCGGGGAGGAGGGTCACGGTGCGTCCTTCGAGTCGGTGGAGTCGCGATCGGCGGCGAGCCCCTCCTGGAACTGGCTCCAGGTGTCACGAGCCTCTTCCGGGTTCAACTCCCGGGTCTCGATGACGGGCGCATCACCGCGGGTGCGCTCGGGAGCGCGGCGGCGGCGCTGGGGCAGGTCGCCGGCGTCGTCCGGTGTGTCGTTCGGTGTGTCGTTCGGTGCGGCCGGCGTCGGCCACTGGGGTGCCGCGGGGGGCGCGGCAGGCAGGGGAGCCATCGCCGATATCGGTTCCTCGTCCTCGTCGATCGTGGTCAGCAGGTGCGGGGGGACGGTGAGGACCGCGCGGACCCCGCTGTAGGGGGAGACCTGGTCGATCGAGACCTGGAAGCCGTGGTCGGCGACGAGCCGGCCGATGGCTGCGAAACCGAGGGCCGGCGGATCGCCGAGCTCGGTGAGGAGCGTGTCCTGCTGGTCCTCGCCCGAGACCAGGCGGACACCGCGGCGGGCGGCTTCCGCGCTCATGCCCGTGCCCGCGTCGTCGACGGTGACGCAGACGCTGCCGCTGCCGGTCTGGATCACGCCGATCTCCACCGCGAGGTCGTCGCGGGAGTGCTCCAGAGCGTTGGCCATGAGCTCGGTGAGGGCCACGGCGATGGGCTCCGCGGCGCGCCCGACGACTGCGAGGTTCGAAGCGAGCAGCCGAGAGTTGATCTTGATGCGTTCGTAGCCGTGGAGGCGGGACGAGGCCCCGCTGACGATCTCGACCACGTACGTGTCCGGACGCACGTGGCCGGGCCAGGCTCCGCACACGATCGCGGCCTTCTGGACCAGACGGATCGCCTGCTCGTTGAGGTGGTCGACCTTGAACAGGCTGTCGAGCAGACGCGGGTCGTCGAAGTCGCTCTGCAGACTCTCCACCTGCGTCTGCAGCCGGTACGACAGGGCCTGGATGTCCTGGCACGCACCACGGAGTGCCGCGCGGGCGGAGGCGTCGATCCGCCGGCGCTCCTTGACCATCGTGTCCGAGTAGTGGCCGAGAACGGCCTCGTGCAGAGGGGCGTACTCGGTCCCGGCCAGGGTTTCGTGCTTCAGGCCGGGAACCGGGAGGTGCGGACTGACGAGGTGGAGCGCCAGGCCGGGGAGACGGTCGGCGACCAGATGCCGGAACTCGTCGCCGAGCAGATGGAGTTGGTCGCTGAGCTCCTGCCCGCGTCTGTCGGATGCACTCAGCGCCTCGGACTGCACGGCGCTTCGCGCGACCAGGGCGCGACGCGAACGTGCCAGCAGCGCCGTAGCTACGGCTCCGGCTGCGGTCGTGGCGCCGAGCACCACTGCGGCGGTCTCGGAAATCGAGGTCAAGGGTCGGGTCCTCGGGGCTTCGAGCCGGCTCCGGAGGCCAGGCGTTGAGGAGCCACTCGTTCACGGCGAACGAGAGCCCGACCTTCGGAGTGCCGGCAGACTGGGGGCGGAAACTGATCGATGGAGTAGCACCGGGCGCGGAGGAGGCTATCTGCCATGCGCACGACATATATGCTCGCGCCGACCGGCAGGCATGCACCTCGCCGCTCAGCTCATCGCCGGGCCGCTGCTCCACAACATGGCGGCGCTCCGCACGGGACGTCCGACGCCCCTGCGTGCGATGGCCGGGCAGACGTGAGCATCATCCTGAACTCCGCGGGTCTTCCATCAGGGCCACGGAGCAACAACTAGATTCAGGAGCTCCGCATCTGAGCGATCATTAGATCACATGGTAGGTTAAACAATCGATGCAGGTGCTGGCCATGACGGTACGGCGGGCTTCCCCGGCCGGCGGTGCGGAGGCCCGGGCCCCACGCGCGACGGCCGGTACGTCCCGGGACGGCCGCCGCGGACGCGCCTTCCGTTCCTCCTTCGTGTGGTCCCCGGCCGCCACGGACGCGCCTTCCGTTCCTCCTTCGCGTGGTCCCCGGTCGCCACCGGCACCCGCGGGGCCGGCGGTCTCACGGTCGGCTGCCGGGCGCGGGACGGTCCTGTGTGGTTTGCCGTGGTGGTGTCAGTGTCGGATACGGGCTGCCGGGGCGGTGGAAAGGACGGACGGTATGCCGGAGAGCCGGGCGGCCTCAGGCTTCGACCGGTCGGTGAAGTGCACGCTCGCGGCGCCCTGCACGTCCAGGTCGGTGATCACGTCCGGGTCCGCCTGGTCGGGCTGAGCGCTACGACCCCGATCACGACACCGCCCTCCAGCGCGAGCTACGCGCCGAGCACCACCGCCGCGACATCGCCGACCGCGCCGCCGAGGCCGCCTACCAGGCCCGCCGGACCACCGACGCCGCCCACCGCGGGCTCGCGGGCGCCGCAGCCCAGCCCCTGAACACCGCCCTCGAGCGCGCCGGCCTCCACCTCCTCACCGACGACGACCACCAGGTCGTCCGCGACCTCACCCGCCACCTCGACCCCGCCACGCTGCGCCAGCTCATGAACCGGCTGGAGCACACCCGGACCGCGGCCCTCGCCCTGCGCCGTACCGAGCAGGCCCCGACCGTCCGGCCCGTCGTGCGGCGCAGCCAGCTCTGACAGCACCGTCGGAGGCCCTACTGTTAACAACAAGTGCATGTTCTCCACTCGTATAGTGACTGGCATGCAATTGGATTTGAACCTGCTGACGGCCCTGGACGCGTTGCTGGAAGAGGGCAGCGTGGCCGGAGCCGCAGACCGGCTCCACGTGAACCGCCCCGGGTTCGGTAGAGATCTCAGGTTGTGGTTGTGACCTGCGGTTTTGTGGCTGTGAGGTAGTAGGTGTTCTCGTACTCGACCGGTGGGACGTGGCCTATCTCACCGTGGAGTCGGCGGTGGTTGTACCAGTCGACCCACTCGGCCGTGGCCAGTTCGACCTGCGAGAGGGTGCGCCAGGGTCTCCGGGGCTTGATCAGTTCGGTCTTGAACAGCCCGATCGTGGACTCCATGAGGGCGTTGTCGTAGGCGTCGCCGACGGATCCGATCGAGGCTGCGATGCCGGCGGCGTCCAGGTGCTCGGCGAGCCGGAAACTCGTGTACTGCGACCCGGCGTCCGAGTGATGTATCAACTCGCCACGCTGGTAAGGGAATCCGTCGCGGTCACGCTGCCACAGCGCCATGTCCAGCGCGTCCAGGACGAGCCGGGTCTCCTTGGACGTCGCGGCCGACCAGCCGACGATGCGCCGGGAGAAGGTGTCCACGACGAAGGCGACGTAGACGACGCCGGACCAGGTGGTGATGTGCGTGAAGTCGGCGACCCAGCAGCGGTTCGGCGCGCCGGCGACGAAGTCGCGGTCGACCAGGTCCGGGGCACGTTCGGTGGTCGGGTCGGCAATGGTGGTGATGACCTTCTTGCCGCGCACGGCGCCGGTGATGCCGAGTTCGCGCATCAGGCGCTCGACGGTGCAGCGCGCCACCGTGTGGCCCTGCCGGCCCAGCTCCCGCCAGACCTTCCGTGCCCCGTACACCCGGTAGTTGGTGTCGTGGACCTCCTTGATCAGCTCCTTGAGTTCTTGGTCGCGCACGGTGCGGGCTGCGGGTGAGGCCAGGCGCTTGTGCTGCGCGTAGTACGTGGAGGGGGCGATGCTGCAGCCGTGCTCGGTGAGCACGCGGCAGATCGGCTCGACGCCGCCGAAGCGGCCCCGGTGCTCGTCGATGAACGCTACGAGCGCTGGTGTGGCCGGTCGAGCTCGGCCGCGAAGAAACTCGCCGCGGCCTTGAGGATCTCGTTGGCGCGCTTGAGTTCGGCGATCTCCTTCTTCATCGCCTTGATCTGCGCGGACTCCTCCATGGTCGTGCCTGGGCGCTGTCCGGAGTCGACCTGGTCCCGGCGCACCCAGTTGCGCAGGGTCTCGGCGGAGCCGATGCCCAGCTTCTCCGCGACGGCCCGCAGCGCGGCGGACTCGTTCGGGTAGTCACCGAGGACCTCGGCGACCATGCGCACCGCACGACGGCGCAGCTCAGGCGGGTAGGAAGAGGGACGTGCCATGACTCGAATCCTTACACGAAATCGAGTCTCTATCGAACCCGGTGCGGTTCAGTTCGGGCGGTCCCGGAATTGGTGCACCCATTGCGTTTGCATACCGACCGCCCTTCCCGCCTCTCGCTCGACCAACCGGCCGTCCCGCGCTCCGGGGCTGGCGGGCGGGCCTGCACCCTGTTCGGCGGACCGGGCGATAGCGTCGGTGCAGGTGCCCGCCGGGACCCTTCGGGCCATCACGCGGCGGGCACCGCCACGCTCGGCGCCGGCTCCCGTCCGTGCCCCTTGGGCCTGGCGTGGGAGCGAGTGAGCGGGTGGGTTGGGGCTGGTCGGTGTCGGGCGCGCTGGGCTTCTCTTCTGCGTCCGCCTGGTGGCGGCCGCGCGGGTGGGTGGGGTGGGGCGGCGCCCTGCGGCGCCGTGCCGGGCCCGATCTGCCGGGGCTGCGCCCGGTGAATCTCGGCCTCCCGGTAGGCGGCCCTCGCGTTGGTCTCGTCCTGCTGGTTCGCGGGTAGGTCGGGCGCCGGCTGGTTGTCCATCGCCGACAGCTCGGCCGCCGTGAAGCCGAGCAGTTTCAGTAGGCACAGGTTTCCGAAGTCGAACTCCTCATCGATATCGTTTGGTGGCCTGATGCTGCGCCAGGTTGGCGAGGTGGATCCGCGGCCGGACCGTGAAGATCTGGGAGTAGTGCACGAACACCGGCGTGCGGGCGAGGAGGACGTCCCGGGCGTGCCCGTAGATGGTGTTGAGGCGTGCGGCGGCGCTGATCCGGTCGAACTGTCCGTCGGCCGTGGAGTCACCCTCCTCGATGACTGGCAACGCCCGCACCAACCAAGCGTCGAGGTCGGTCGCGAACGTGCCCGACACCGACGTGGTGCTTCGTACGTTCGCGAGCAGTTCGAGTTCGTCGAGTTCGTCGAGTTCCGAGGCCAGCTGCTCCCCCTCCTCACCGCGCTTCTGGACGTGCGCCTTCAGCCGGGTCGTGTCCTTGCTGATTACGTCGAAGGTGACCGAGGCCGGGACGCCGGGAAGGTCCCACGCGCTGTTGTTCCCAGGCATGGTTCCGTACGGGAGCGGCTGCAGCCGTGACGGCGGTCGACGGCCGCGGACGGCAGCTGCTGGGAGCCTGTCGTTGTACCTACGGCTCCGTGCCCGACTACTTGGTCTTCCCCTATGAACCCCGCACCACCGATGCCGTCCGTTGTCTCGCTGTGACCTTCGCGACCGCCTGTCGATCTTCACTTGGAGGCCTCATTGAGGGGAAGCGAGGGGGACGGAACGGACATTCCGGCCGGTGTGTCGGCAGAGGAGAACTCATGGAGGCCGTAGCCACCCTTCCCGTCAGATCGGTCGCTGACACTGCGAGCCATGCGGGCGGCATCACCCCGGATCCCGGCGCCGCCGACGGGCCAGCCGGCGGCCGAAGGGGCGCCGTCTGGGAGCTCGCCCACCATCCCGCGTCGGCGGGGGCCGCCCGCCGCATCACCCGCGCCGCCCTCCGCGCCTGGAGCTGCGATGAGGAGATCACCGATCAGGCCCTGCTCGTCGTCTCCGAACTCGTCAGCAACGCAATCGAACACGCCCTCCCCCCGATAGCCCTCCGCCTCGGCCGCCCCACCCCCGGCGACACGCTGCACATCGCGGTCGACGACGGCGGCCCCGCCGCCCAGGAAGGCACCTGGACCGCCAGCTGTGCACCCGAGGAGCACGGCCGCGGCCGCGCCATCATCGCCGGACTGGCCACCGCACACGGCTGCCACCCGTCAGACCACGGCACCACGTACTGGGCCGACCTGTGACCCCTCACCGGCGACTGCGGATCCTTCGACCAACCCGTCCCACTTCGAGGAGTGCCGGCCGGCGGTGCTTCGGCGAGCGTCTCCGGAGGTCGCCCAGATGCACATGCACATGTCTGACACGTCCGCCCTTCTGCAGCCCGCGGCCTACCTGCGCCGCCGCTCTTCGCCCGGCGCGACGGCGGTGGACGTGCACCGTGAGACCCTTCGGCGTTTCGCCGCCCGCCTGGGCCTGCCGGCCCCGGCGCTCTACGTCGACGAGCTCGCGCGCGCCCACGGCCCACGGCCCGGGCCCCAGTTCGAGGCGCTCGTCCATGCGGTGATGGACGGCTCGCACCGGGTGCTGCTGATACCGGGGCCCTGGGTCTTCTCCAGCGAGCGGCGCCGTGTCCGGCTGGCGTACCAGGTGCTCATCGCCGCAGGATGCCGCCGAATCCTGATCCTGCCCACACCGCTCGCGACCGTCTGGCGCCGCCGGTCCGACGCACCCGACGAACACCCCGAGTAGATGCCGCCTCCGGAGGGCCGCCGCCGCGACCGGGGCGGTCGCCGAAGTGCGTCGTCGGACGGGTGGACCGCGCCAGGCGCTGCGTTGCCTGTCTCCCTCGGGTTGGATTCAGCCCCTCGGCGGGGTGTGCGAAATCGTTACCACCGCCGAGTTTCGGTCCCTTGACAGGCATTGGGCCGCAGGCTGATTATTCAAAGCATCTTAAGTAAAGCCGCCTTAGAGATAACTTCAGGTGGCTGGAGCAGGAAGGAGCGTCGCCGTGACTGAGTCCGTCCACACCCCCCCGGTCGCGGGCCGCCGCCCGCCGCGAGGCCTGTTCGACCTGCCGCCGACGCGGCGCCGGCGGGCGGGGCGGACCAAGGCGCAGACCCAGGACAGTCGGGCGCACAACCGCTCGCTCCTCCTGGCGACGCTCTACCGCGATGGTGCGATGAGCCGCGCGGACCTGTCGCGGGTGTCGAGCCTGACCGCGCCGACAGTGTCCGCGTTGGTCGCGGATCTGGAGGCGGACGGCCTGGTCGCGGACGTCGTGCCCCGCCAGGAGGGCGGTCGGCGCCGGGGGAAGCCCTCGATGCTGGTGGAGATCCAGGACGACGCGGTGAACCTGGTGGTGCTCGACCTGTCGCACGGTGACTACTTCCGGGGGGCGGTGACGAACCTGCGGGGCGAGATCGTCGAGCGGTCGCAGGTGGCCATCGGCGGCGCTCTCGGGGACGCCGCTTACGACCACGTGATCCAGTTGGTCGCGGACCTGCTTCAGCGTGCCCCTCGCCGGGTCCTGGGGATCGGCGTGGGTTCGCCCGGCATCGTGGACGACACGGGTACCGTCCGGCAGGCCGCCCACCTGGAGTGGCACGACCTGGCGATGGCCCGCCGGCTCACCGAGCGTTTCGGCGTCCCGGCCTACGTCGCCAACGACGTCAACACGGCGGCCCTCGCGGTGCTGCACTTCCGGGGCACCGAGGCGCAGAACCTGATGGTGATCGCCAATGAGCACGGTGTCGGTGCCGGCCTGGTCGTGGGCGGCGAGTTGGTGGAGGGGGAGCAGTTCGCGGCCGGCGAGATCGGGCACCTCACGGTCGACGTCGACGGCGAGCCGTGTGTCTGCGGTCGCCGGGGCTGCCTGGACCCGATGATCGACGCCGGGCACCTGCGCGGGCGCCTGGCCGCAGCAGCGGGCGGTGAGCGCGACGCGATCCTGGCCGCCGCCGGGCAGGCGCTGGGTACGGTGCTCGCCCCGATCGCCTGCGCGCTGAACCTGAACGAGATCGTCCTGACCGGGCCCGCCGACCTGATCGACGGCCCGTTACTGGACGCGGCCGTCGAGACGGTGCAGACACGCACCCTCGCCCCGATCGGCGCGTCACTGACCATCCGGTCGCTGGCCGGGGACGACGACCTGGTCCTGCTCGGCGGGGCCTGCCAAGTGCTCGCCGCGCAGCTCGGCATCCTCTGAACTCCGAGCGGACCCACTGATCTCTGGGTCGAGACCACCCGGCGACACCGCGGCTGCAACCGCGTGCACCGGCTCGACCCAGACACCCGTGAGTACTACCCAACAGTCCGGTGATCCTACTCGCCGGACATACTGCTAGGAAATCCGATGAACCACAGATCAAGCGCTGCCGCCACCGTCCTCGCGCTGGCCGTCACCGTCGCCCTGAGCGCCTGCTCGGCCGCCGGCACGGCGCCCTCCGCGGCCACTTCTCCGCAGGCCGTCGCCACCGCGAAGGGTGAGGGCAAGACCCTCACCCTGTGGGTGATGGACGGCGACTACTCGGAGCAGTCGCTCAAGGCGATCAACGACACGTTCACCCAGCAGACCGGCGCCAAGGTCGATGTCCAGGTCCAGGCCTGGGACGGGATCACCACGAAGGTCACCACCGCGCTGGCCACCTCGAACCCGCCGGACGTGCTGGACCTCGGCAACACCCAGGTCGCCAGCTTCGCCGCCAACGGCGGCCTCAAGGACCTCACCCCCTACGGCGCCGACCTGAGGCAGGGTCAGACCTGGCTGTCGGGCCTGGTCGCCCCCGCGACCGTCGACGGCAAGCTCTACGCCGTCCCCGGCTTCGCCGGCGCCCGCGCGGTGATCTACAACAAGACCATGTGGGCCAAGGCAGGCATCGACAAGGCCCCGACCACCTTCACCGAGCTGACCGACGACCTCGCCAAGGTCAAGGCCGCCAACCCCGGCACCGACTTCTCCCCGCTCTACCTCCCCGGCCAGAACTGGTACGCGGGCATGCAGTTCATCTGGGACGCGGGCGGCGACATAGCCGCCGAGGCGGGATCGAAGTGGACCGCGGGCTTCGGCGCCGACGCGGCACAGGCCGGCCTCGCCGACTTCAAGGCCTTCCAGAACCAGTTCTCCACCGCCGCCTCGCGGACCGTCGACACCACCACCCCCGACCAGGTCCAGGTCTTCGCCGACGGCAAGGCCTCGGCGATCATCGCCACCAGCGGGTTCATCGGACGCATCCAGAAGGCCAACCCCAACCTCACCGACTCCGACCTCGGCACCTTCCCGCTGCCCGGCAAGTCCGGCAAGGCCCAGCCCGTCATGCTCGGCGGCTCGGACTGGGGCATCGCCGCCCGCAGCGCCAACGCCGACCTCGCCCTGCAGTGGACGAAGATCGCCGCCAGTCCCGAGATCCAGAGCAAGTGGGTCGTCGGCCACGAGGGCTTCATCCCCAACAGCATCGAGGGCATCAAGGCCGCCATGGCCTCCGTCGGCGAGCTGAAGAAGGGCTTCTTCGACGCGGCCCTCAGCTCCAAGGCCACCCCCGCCAACGCCAACTGGGCGCAGCTGGAGGCCAACAAGGACATCAACAACCTCTTCGCCGCGGTGGCCTCCGGGAGCAAGAGCACCCGGGACGCCGCGAGTGCCTTCGACGCCACGGCGACCAAGGCGCTGAACGCCGGTCAGTAGCGTCCTCGGGCGCCCCGACGACCCAGGGGCGCCCCCTCCCGCCCTGGGCCGTGCCTCACCGTTACCGCCGGGCGCACGAGGCGAACGGTGCGGCACGCCCTACGCCGACCGGACAAGAGAACACCCATGACAACCCCATCCCTGGCGGGCACGAGCCGCACCAGCAGGCCCCGCCCGCACACCCCGCCCCGCCGTCGCCCCTCCTGGGCCCCGTGGTGGCTGCTGTCCCCCGCGGGCCTGGTGATGATCACCGTCACCGCCGCGCCCATCGTCTTCCTGATCTACACCTCCTTCACCGACTACAACCAGCGCTCCCTGTTCACCGGCACCTACCACCAGGTCGGCCTGCAGCAGTACACCGCGCTGCTCGAAGACCCGCAGTTCTGGCAGGCCCTGCTGCGCAGCGTCCTGTTCACCGCCGCCATGGTGGCCGGGAGCGTCGCGGTGGGCACGGCCGTCGCCCAACTCCTCACCCGCCTCACCACCGCCATGCGCATGACGGTGACGATCGTCCTGATCTTCGCCTGGGCGATGCCCACCGTGGCGTCCTCCCTGGTGTGGAAGTGGCTCTTCCAGCCCGGCTACGGCGTCGTCAACTGGCTGCTCACCCAGGCCGGCCTCTTCGGCGACCTGACCGACACCGACTGGGCCAACGACCCGTTCCTGGCGTACCTGTCGATCTGGCTGCTGATCGTCTGGCAGGCCGTCCCCTTCATCGCCCTCACCCTGTACGCGGCACTGACCCAACTGCCCCTGGAACTCCAGGAGGCCGCCCGCCTCGACGGCGCCGGAGAACTCCGGGTCTGGTGGTCCATCACCCTGCCCTTCCTGCGCCCCACCCTGATGCTCGTCTCACTGCTGTCGGTGATCTGGGACTTCAACGTCTTCAACCAGATCTGGCTCGTCTCCGCCGGAGGCCCCGACTCCGCGACCACCACGCTGGGGATCTTCGCCTACCGGACCGCCTTCGTCGGCTTCAAGATCGGCCAGGGCGCCGCCCTGTCGGTCATCACCACCGCCATCCTCGTGGCGATCACCGCCCTCTACATCCGCAACCTGCTGCGCTCCGGGGAGGACCTGTGAACAACCGCTTTCGCCGCAGCCGGGCCGGCAGTCCCAAGGGCGGCGCGCTCGCCAACACGATCGCCGTCGCGTTCTGCCTCGTGTGGGTCTTCCCCGTCTACTGGATGGTCAACACCGCCTTCAAGCCCCGCTCCGAGGCGATGACATCCACCCCGTTGTTCCTCCCGAAGTCCCCGACGCTGGCGAACTTCGACGCGGCGATCAACCAGACCACGTTCTACCGCAACCTGTGGAACAGCCTGATCGTCGTGGGCGGCACCGTGCTGCTGGCCGTCGTGCTGGGGATCTTCGCGGCCGCCGCGCTGTCCAGGTTCAGGTTCCGGGGCAGGCGCGCCATCATGGTGGCGATCCTGGTCGTCCAGATGCTGCCCGGCTCCGCCCTGCTGATCCCGACCTTCCTGGTGTTCAACCAGGTCGGGCTGCTGGGCACCTACGCGGGCCTGATCCTCGCGTACGTCGCCGTCGTCCTGCCCTTCTCCATCTGGGTGATGCGGGGCTTCTTCATCGCCGTCCCCGTGGAGATCGAGGAAGCCGCCCGTATCGACGGCGCCTCCACCTGGCAGATCCTGTACAAGATCCTCTTCCCGCTCGTCGCCCCGGGTGTCGTCGCCTCCAGCATCTTCGCCTTCATCGCGGCCTGGAACGACTACCTCATCGCCTACACCTTCATGAAGGACCAGGACCAGTACACCCTCCCGGTGTGGCTCGCCTCCTTCAGCACCCCGATCACCGGCACCGACTTCGGCGGCCAGATGGCCGGCTCCGTCATCTTCTCGCTCCCGGTCGTCGTGTTCTTCCTGATCATCCAGCGCAAGCTCGTCTCCGGCGTCTCCGCCGGCGCCGTGAAAGGCTGAACCCACCCCATGCTGCTGCCCCGCCCCGCCTCGCTCCGGACCGGCGAAGGCGAGTTCCTCCTCGACGCGTCCACCACCATCGCCGCCGGCGATCACCTCACCCCCAGCGCCCTGTGGCTCCAGTCCGCACTGCGTCCCGCCACCGGCCTTCCCCTTCCCATCAGCCCCGTCGCCCGGCGGCCGATCCGCCTGGGGCTTCGCGCGGACCTCGGGCAGGAGGCGTACCGCCTCACCGCCACCACCGAGTGCGTGCTCATCGAGGGCGGCTCCCAGGCGGGCGTCTTCTACGGCTGCCAGGCCCTGCTCCAACTGCTGCCGCCGGCGGTCCACCGCCGCTCCCGGGCCTCCGGGCAGCGGTGGGCGGTGCCGGCCGTGACGGTGCAGGACGCACCGAGGTTCCGCTGGCGCGGCGCGATGCTCGACGTGGCGCGGCACTTCATGCCCAAGCAGGACCTGCTGCGGTTCGTCGACCTGCTCGCGATGCACCGTCTCAACACCCTGCACCTGCACCTGACGGACGATCAGGGCTGGCGGGTCGAGATCCGTCGCCACCCCCGCCTGACCGAGGTCGGCTCCTGGCGCAGGGAGTCCCAACTCGGGGCGCAGGAGGACGCCCCGGGTGACAGCCGTCCCCACGGCGGCTTCTACACCCAGGACGACATCCGCGAGATCGTCGCCTACGCCGCCGACCGGCACGTCACCGTGGTGCCGGAGATCGACGTCCCCGGACACTCCCAGGCCGCCATCGCCGCCTATCCGGCGCTCGGCGTCGGCGGCGAGCCGCTGGAGGTCCACACCCGGTGGGGCGTCAACCCGAACGTCCTCAACACCGAGGAGAGCACGGTCGCGTTCTACTGCGACGTCCTGGACGAGATCACCGACCTCTTCCCCAGCCGGTTCATCGGCATCGGCGGCGACGAGTGCCCCAAGGACCAGTGGCGCACCGACCCCCGCACCCAGGAGTTGATGCGGCAGCGGGGGCTGGCGGACGAGAACGGGCTGCAGTCCTGGTTCATCGGCCGGCTGGGAGAACACCTCGCCTCCCGAGGGCGCCGCGTTTTCGGCTGGGACGACCTCCTGGAGGGCCCGGTCCCGCCCGGCACGGCGGTCGCCTCCTGGCGCGGGATGACCGGAGCACGGACCGCCGCCCGCCGGGGCCACGACGTCGTCTCCTGCCCGGACGACCAGGTCTACCTCGACTACCGCCAGTCCGAGCACCCCGACGAGCCGATCCCCTTCGCCGTCCCCCTGACCCTCCAGGACGCCTACTCCTTCGAGCCCGTCCCCTCCGGTCTCTCCGCGCACGAGGCGGCACACGTCCTCGGCGGCCAGGCCAACATCTGGACCGAGCACATGGACTCCCCGCGCACCGTCGACTACTACGCCTTCCCCCGGCTGTGCGCCGTCGCGGAAGCGCTGTGGAGCACCGGCGAACGCGACTTCGACGACTTCCGCACCCGCCTCGCCGCGCACCTGCCCAGGCTGGAGGCGATCGGCGTCGAGTACCGCCGCGAGACCGGCCCCCTGCCCTGGCAGACCCGGCCCGGCATCGAGGGCAAGCCCTCCACCAGGCTTGAGTGGGCCTCCTTCATCGACCAACTGGTCGCCCACATCAAGGTCTGAGCGCACCCCCCACGGCGCTCAGCGCACCACCCACCCCCCCACGAGGTACGGAGATTGCCATGTACCGAAGAATGACCGCGGGACGGGCCGGCGTCGCCGCCGCCCTCTCCCTGGCGGTGGCCGCGGCCGCGGCCGTGACCATCACCCCCGCCGCCGACGCGGCCAGCGCCCCCGGCACCGTCACCATCGGCGGCAAGTGCCTGGACGACGCCGACTTCAGCACCGCCAACGGCGCAATCGTCCAGCTGTTCACCTGCAACGGCGCCAGCGCGCAGAACTGGACCTGGCAGGACAACGGCAGCCTCACCGTCACCGTCGGCAGCACCACCAAGTGCCTGGACGTCACCGGCGGCTCCAACGCGGACAACGCGCTCGTCCAGCTCTACGACTGCAACGCCGGCGCACCCCAGCAGAGGTTCAAGTACCTGCCCGACGGCACCATCTACAGTGCCAAGTCCGGCAAGTGCCTCGCCGTCAAGGGATCCGTCGCCAACAACGCCCGGATCGGTCTCGCCCCCTGCGACCCCGCGCAGACCTCCCAGAAGTGGGGCTCCGCCGCCGCACCCCAGCCCGGCGTCATCCTCACCGCGGGCAACAGCATCTCCTTCAGCCAGGGCGACGACTCCCCGAGCTCGGGCTACACCGACGCCGACGGGAAGTTCTACTTCCAGAACGCCTTGGCGCAGTACGGCACCGGCCCCCGGTACTGGAACTTCTACTCGGGCGCGAACTACGACAGCGCCACGCTCGACCCGATCAGCAACACCCCCGACAACAGCGACACCACCTCGCGGTGCAACAACAGTCCCACCGGCCTGACCGCCACCGCCACCGCGCCGGGCACCACCTACTCCCAGCCCAACTACTGCGACCTGGTGGGGGTGTGGGTCGACCCCGACACCGGCTGGTGGTACGGCCTGGTCCACAACGAGTTCACCGGATCGCCCTTCGGCGACGGCCTCCACTTCGACGCCATCGACTCCGCCGTCTCCAAGGACCACGGCTCCACCTGGACCATCCAGGACCACGCCCTCACCTCGCCCTACAGCACCACCAGGAACGACACCGCGGCGTTCCCGAACCAGACCTACTACTACGGCGACGGCGACCAGCGCCTGTTCGTCGACTACGCCTCCGGCTACTTCTACGTCTACTACGCCACCCGCGTCGTCACCAAGTCCGGCCCCGGCGGCAACGTCTGGGAGCAGCACGTGGCCCGGGCCCCGATCTCGGGGAAGATGGCGGCTTCTTCCTGGAAGAAGTGGTACAACGGCGCCTGGCAGAGTCCGGGCGTGGGCGGAGCGGAGAGCAACATCATCCCCGCGGACGGCAACGGCCTCGGCTACATCCCGTCGGGTGAGGACTACAAGCCGTCCAGCACCGGCGGCGCCGCCGCCCAGGTCGCCGCCGGCACCCTGCCGGACAACTCGCAGCTCACCGTGATGAACATCGCCTGGAACGCCTACCTGGGCAAGTACATCGGCACCCCGCAGAACAACATCGCCCAGAACACCCGCAACTTCACCCCCCTGCACTTCTACTCCACCGACGACCTGGCCACCCAGAAGTGGACCGACATGGGCCTCGTCCCCGGCACCGAGAACGCCTCCTGGTACCGGTGGCTGGTCGACTCCGGCAACAAGACCGACAACACCGTCCTCGGCAAGACGTTCCGCTCCTACTGCCACACCGACTGCGGGAGCAGCTCGCGGGAGATCACCGTCGCGCCCCGCACCAGCTCCGACCTGCCGTCCCCGGTGGACACCGGCCGGACCTACCAGATCGCCGCGGGCAACGGCCGCTACCTCGACCAGAGCGGCAGCAGCCTGGTGACCAGCGGCACCGCCCCCTCCCAGCAGTGGAGGTTCACCGCCACCGGTGACGGCTTCTACACCATCACCAACTCCGCCTCCGGCCAGGCACTGGGCGTCGGCACCGGCAACGCCGGCCGCGCCTGGGGCGCCGCCGTCACCCTCGGTTCCCTCAGCACCCCCGCCGGCATCGGCCAGCAGTGGTCCGTCCAGGCCACCCGCACCACGCCCGACCCCAGCGGCGCCTCCACCCCGACCGGCGCCGTCCGGCTCGTCAACCGCTACAGCGGCCTCGCGCTGAGCCTCACCAACCAGGGCACCCAGTCCGTCCTGACCTCCCCCCAGCGGAACTGGGACAACGCCGGAACCGGCTCCGACACCCGCCCCGCCAACGCCCAGACCCTCACCCTGACCGCCGTCGGCGGCACCGCCGCCAACACCGTCACCGTCACCAACCCCGGCGCCCGAAGCACGAACCCCGGCACCGCCATCACCCCGCTCCAGGTCAGCGCCACCGACTCCGCCGCCGGCCAGACCCTCACCTACACCGCCACCGGTCTGCCCACCGGCCTGACCGTCAACTCCACCACCGGCCAGATCACCGGCACCCCGGTCAGCGTCGGCACCGCCACGGTCACCGTCACCGCCACCGACACCACCGGCGCCTCCGGCTTCGCCGTCTTCACCTGGACCGTCACCGGCACCGACCTCGCCCAGGGCCGGCCGACCACCGCCTTCTCCACCGAGGTCAGCACCCTCGGCGCCGCCCTCGCCACCGACGGCAAACCCGCAACCCGCTGGGCCAGCGCCCACTCCGACCCGCAGTGGCTGCAGGTCGACCTCGGCACCACCCAGTCCGTCAAGGAGGTCAAGCTGACCTGGGAGGCCGCCTACGGCAAGGCCTACCAGATCCAGACCTCCAACGACGGAACCACCTGGACCACCATCTACACCACCACCACCGGCGACGGCGGCACCGACGACCTCACCGGCCTCACCGGCTCCGGCCGCTACATCCGGATGAACGGCACCACCCGCGCCCTCACCTCCTACGGCTACTCGCTCTGGTCCTTCCAGGTGTACAGCTGGTAGCGGGACGATTCCGGCACCCCAGTTGTCGGATCAGCAGCTCCTGCAGGATCCCGTGATGGGTGACCAAGTGAGCGCATAGGTCTGCGGGCGGGAAGCCGTCCGAACGGGCCGCGCACCGGCTCCGGTGGTTCAGGGGTGGCCTTCCGAGGCATCCGCGAACCACCGGAGTTCGGTGCGTCGGCAGCCGGGCACCAGCTGGCTCCTCACGCCGTCTCTCACGCCGCCGGCCCTGACCCGTGAGAAGCCACCGAATGTCCCGCTACCGGACGGCCAGGAACCTTCGGGGCGGCCGATCAAACAGCCATCGCAGATGCCTTGGCAATCTGGAAGGCACAGATCCGTTCCAAGTATTCGGTGCGTGCGCCGAATACGAGGATCACTGTTCATGTCGCGAGGTCTCGCCGCATGCGGCGAGACCTTCTGAGCTGTGGATATACAAGTGGCAGATTTTTCTCGGCGAGAATCTTCCCCGCGTCCCAGGATCAGTACGAATTCATGGGAGCGTGTACGACTTACGTTTTCTTTGGAAATGGCAGATTCGCATGGTGTTTCCCTTCGACGCCTTACATTCAGGGGTGCTCATTACGAAGGATGGAAACATCATTCGCCTTTCCGAGGAGTTCGCGGACGTGACTACCGTTCGGCCCCCGAAGCCCACCCGGCGCACCTTCACCGCCCTCGCGAGCGCGGTGGCCCTCTCCGCCGGATCGCTCGGCGCCTGGGCCGCCACCGGCGGCACCGCCCAGGCTGCAACCCTTCCGGCCCCGGACCACATCGTGGTCGTGGTGATGGAGAACCACGCCTATTCGCAGGTCGTCGACAGCGCCAGCGCGCCGTACATCAACAACACCCTCAAGGCCGGTGGGGCCAGCCTCACCCAGTCGTACGGCATCACCCACCCCAGCGAACCCAACTACTACCAGCTGTTCTCGGGCTCCAACCAGGGCCGCACCGACGACAGCTGCGTGTCCGTCGGCTCGATGTCCGCGCCGAACCTGGCCTCCGAACTGATCGCCGCCGGCAAGACCTGGGCAAGCTACAACGAGGGCCTGCCCAGCCAGGGGTCGACCGTGTGCAGCAGCGGCGACTACGCACAGAAGCACAACCCGTGGTTCGGCTTCAACAACGTGCCAACCAGCACGGCGAAGACCATGACCCAGTTCCCGACCACCGACTTCGCCTCACTGCCGAAGGTCTCCTTCGTCGTCCCGGACCTCTGCAACGACATGCACGACTGCTCGGTCGGCACCGGCGACAGCTGGATCCAGAACAACCTGGGCGCCTACGCGACCTGGGCCAAGGCCCACAACAGCCTGCTCGTCGTCACCTTCGACGAAGACAATCGCCTCTCCGGCAACCGAATCCCGACCGTCTTCTACGGCGCAAATGTCACCCCCGGCAGCTCCACCGCCACCACCTACAACCACTACAACATGCTGCGCACCCTGGAGGACCTGGCCGGCCTGACCAGCCACGCAGGCAACGCCGCGACCGCCACCGACATCACCGGCATCTGGACCACCGAAACCGGCAACACCGTCACCGTCACCAACCCCGGCGCCCGAAGCACGAATCCCGGCACCGTCATCAGCCCGGTCCAGGTCAGCGCCACCGACTCCGCCGCCGGCCAGACCCTCACCTACACCGCCACCGGCCTGCCCGCCGGCCTGACCATCAACTCCGCCACCGGCCAGATCACCGGCACCCCGGTCAGCGTCGGCTCCGCCAGTGTCACCGTGACCGCCACCGACACCACCGGCGCCTCCGGCTTCGCCACCTTCACCTGGACCGTCACCGGCAGCGACCTGGCTCTGGGCCGGCCGACCACCGCCTTCTCCACCGAGGCCGGCACCCTCGGCGCCACTCTCGCCACCGACGGCAACCCCGCGACCCGCTGGGCCAGCGCCTACTCCGACCCGCAGTGGCTGCAGGTCGACCTCGGCAGTACCAAGTCCGTCAAGGAGGTCAAGCTGACCTGGGAGGCCGCCTACGGAAAGGCCTACCAGATCCAGACCTCCAACGACGGAAGCACCTGGACCACCATCTTCTCGACCACCACCGGCGACGGCGGCACCGACGACCTCACCGGCCTCACCGGCTCCGGCCGCTACATCCGGATGAACGGCACCACCCGCGGCACCTCCTACGGCTACTCGCTCTGGTCCTTCCAGGTGTACAGCTGGTAGGGATTCAGGAGCATCCTCATGGCCCGACGCGCCCGAGCGGCGGTTCCGCAAACCTCCCGTGAACGAGGGATCACGTAGGCGCGCGGACCCCGATCCGTCCGAGCGGAACGCCACACCCGCACAACAGCTCCGGTGGTTCGGGGCGTCCCTCACAGGACGCCCCGAACCGCCGGATTTCGCCATGTACCCAGGCCGGCCTCCTCACCCCGTCACCCACACCTCCGACAGGAACCGGCGCCCGGGATCAGCCCTGGTCGCATCGCACCCGCCCCCGGCCCCGCCCCAGTCACCTCATCCGCACATTGGCAGGGAAGCCGGCGGCGACTACGTTGGGATCCGGAGGGGCGCGAGCAAGGGCTGTGCCGCCCCTTGGAGGCCGGCTGTGGCAGTAGACCGTGATTCCGACGCCGCTTCGGGACGGGGTTTCGCCTGGGTCGGCCGGCGCCGGGAACTGGATCTCCTGCTCACCGTGCTGGAGATCCCGCCGGCCGTGGTGCTGGTGGAGGGCGAGCCCGGCGTGGGCAAGTCCCGCCTGATCCACGAAGCCACCCTCGCCCTGACCAGGCGCGGGGTGCGCGTGGTCACCGGACTGTGCCACCCGCTACGTGAACCACTGCCGTTCGGCCCGGTCCTGGACGCCCTGAGCGACACCACCGACTGGCTGCCCCCTCCCGAGCGCCTCAACCCGCAGGCCGGCGCACTGGCGCCGCTGCTACCCGCGCTCGCCCACCGGTTGCCCCCCACCGCGGCGCCGCTGCAGGACGTACGCGCCGGACGCTTCCAACTGATGGGCGCGGTGCGCTCCGTACTCGACGCCGTCGGCCCCGTCGTCCTGGTCGTGGAAGACCTGCACTGGGCGGACGAAGCCACCCGCGAACTGCTCCTGCTCCTCGCCCGTGACCTGCCCAAACGGCTCGGCCTGGTGCTCACCTACCGCGGAGAGGACCTCTCCGACGACACCCCCGTCCTCGGCGCTCCCTACCGCCGCCCGCCGGGAACCGGCGGCGCGGACATCCACCTCGGCCCCCTCACCGAGAACGAGGTGCACGAGCTCGCCGCCACCGTCCTCGGCCCACGCGTGAGTACGGCCCTGAGCCGGACCCTGTTCGAACGCAGCGCGGGCCTGCCCCTCGTCGTGGAGGAGGACCTCCTCACCCTCACCGCGCAGCCGCGCCCGCGCCACCTTTATCACGGCCCTCCGGTGGACGACGTGGCGGTGCTGGCGGAAGCGGAGGTCCCCCGGGGACTGCGCGAAGCGGTGGCCTCGCGCATGGCGACCTTGTCCGACTCCGCTGTCGCCCTGGTGGAAGCCGCCGCCGTCCTCGCCGTCCCCGCCGACCAGCACCTGCTCACCGATGTCGCCCGCATCGACCCCGACCGGGCCGGCCCGGCGCTCACCGAAGCCCTGCGGGCCACCGTCCTCCGCGAAGGCACCGCTGGTCACTACACCTTCCGCCACGCACTCGCCCAGCAGGCCGTCCACCGGGGCATCCTCGGCCCTCGCCGCCTCGATCTGCACCGTCAAGCCGTCCGGGCACTCTCCTCCGCCCCCTCGCCTCCCCTGGTCCAGATCGCCCATCACACCCGCGCCCTCGGCGACACCGCGGCCTGGCTGCGTCAGGCGGAAGCCGCCGCCGACCAGGCCATCGCGCTGGGCGACGACGGCACGGCCGCCACCCTCATCCACGAGATCCTCGCCCAGCCCCGTCTGGAGGGTGACCTGCGCACCCGCGCCGCCCTGGCGCTGTCCCGGATCGCCGTCAACGGTGTCGACTACACCACCGGCGCCACCGCGCTGCGCCGCATCCTCTCCGCTTCCCACCTGCCGGCTGCTGCGCGCGGCGAGGTCCGCCTCGCTCTCGGCCTGCTCATGGTCAACCAGGGAGGCGACACGGAGGGCGGCGAACGCGAGCTGGAGCGGGCGATCGAGGAACTCACCGTCCGGCCCGACGTGGCCGCCCGCGCGATGGTCGCCCTCGCCGTGAACCCGAGCCGGCCCCCGCGGGAGGTGCAGGCGTGGATGGCGCGTGCCGAGGACGCCGTCCACGACAGCCCCAACCGTGGCGCGCGTGCCGCCGTCCACGCCACCCGTCTCACGCTGATGGCCAGGGCCAACGACGCGGCCGTCCGGGACCTCGTCGAGCGGCTGCCCCGCGACGACGCCGATCCCGAAGTCCTGCGCCAGAGCGCCCGCGCCCTCTTCAACGTCGGCTACTACTCCCTCGCGACCGGGCACGACCGCCAAGCGGAAGCCCTGCTGCGGGAGAGCCTCGACCTCGCCCGACGGCTGGGTACGGCTCCGCTCATCGAGTCCTGCAGTGCCAGCCAACTGCTGCGGCTGGACTGGATGGCGGGCCGCTGGGAGCACCTGGAGGAGGACCATGCGACCCTCCTTGCGCGCTATCCCGACAACGCCGACATCCTGATGGAGGCCTGCCTGGGCCGTGGAGCCGTGGCTGCGGTCCGCGGGCAGTGGGAGCTTGCCCTGGAGCACCTCCGGCACGCCGCCCGCCTCGGGGAAACGGCCCTGGAGGCTGACTGCGCCCTGCGTGCGGCGACCGCCATCAGCACCATCCACATTCACCGCGGGCAGCCGCAGGAGGCCTGGGCGGTGGCCCGTTCCGCTCTGGAGAAGCTGCGCGGCACGTCCGACTGGGGGCAGTCCTCCCTCTTCATTGCGGCTGCCGTCAATGCTGCGCTCGCCGACGGTCATCCCGAGGCCGCGCAGGACATCGTCGCCGAGGCCGAAGAGGCCCTGGAGGGTGAGGACGCCCCTGTTCTCCGCGCAGTCCTCGCCTACAGCCGCGGTCGGATTCTGCTGTACGGCGGCGACGGTGCCGGCGCCGCCGAATCCCTCGACCGTGCCCGCCGCATCCTCACCGCCATGGGCCGCCCCTACTACGCCTCCCTCGCCCTCGAACTCACCGCACTCGCCCTCACCCCCGCCGACCCGGACGCCGCCGCCCGCCACCTCACCGACGCTGTCACCGTCTTCACCGCCCTCGGTGCCACCGCCGACGCCGCCCGCTGCCAACAGCACCTGCGCACACTCGGCCTGGGCCGCCCGGCACCGCGTGGCCGGCGCGGCTACGGCGATCGCCTCTCCCCCCGCGAGACCCAGGTCGCCCGGCTCCTCGCCACTGGCGCCTCCAACAAGGACATCGCCCAAGCCCTCTCCCTCTCGCCCCGCACCGTCGAGCAACACGTCGCCAGGACGCTCAAGAAGCTCCACACCACCCGCGACGACGTCCCCGGCCCCCACACCGCCGTCGACAGTCCCTGAGGGGACAACCCTCGCGGCGAGCCGTCCGGGGCGACGATCCGGCCGAAGTCACTCGGCACGATCCGTCCGCTACCGCCCGTCCACTGCCGGACGGCGGCAGGACGGCGGGGGAGCGGTCCACGGTGGCGGTGTCGCGAAGAGGGGGCGAGCAGTGGGGAGGACGAGGCCATGTGCGGCGATCAGCCCGGCGCCGACGGGTACGGGCCGTGCCGGAAACGACGTACGCCGCCCGGAGGGGGCGTGGGCCTCGACTACTGCCGTGCGGGGAGGAGCCCGAACGCCCCTTGCCTTGACGGGCGTGGTGTCGGCGAACGCAACGCCGTGAAGGCGGCAATGACGCTCATGGCGGGCGAGGACGGCCCGAGCGGGGGCCTGCAGTTCCCCGCACGGGCCGCCGGTCGTTGGTGCGGATCAGCCGGTGGTGACCGCGGTGTCGTCGATAAGGAAGCTGGTTCTGAGGCCGGCGTCCTCGGTGCCGGTGAACCTGATCGTGACGGTCTTGCCTTTGAAGGCAGACAGGTCGAGCGTGCGCTGGACGTAGCCGGTGGTGGCGTCCGCGTTGGAGTAGGTGGCCAGGGTGGTCGTGGTGGTGCCGGTGACGACCTGGACCTTGAGGGTGTCGTAGGCGGTGGTTCCGAACTCCTCGGTGGTGATCTTCCCCCAGAAGCTGAGCCTGGCGGCGGTGGCGGCGGCCGGAACGGCCACCGCCTGGGAGGCGGTGTCGGTGTGTGCGGTGCCGTAGCCGTCCAGCCAGGCGTAGAAGGAGCCGGAGTGCGGGGTGGCGCCGGTGCCGTTGGTGATGACGCCGGAGGTCGCGCTCCAGGAGGTGGTGCCGGACTCGAAGCCGGGGTTGAGCAGCAGGTTGCCGCTCGGCGTCGGGGTCGGCGTGGGTGTCGGGGTGCCGGCGCCGCAAGTGGTGCTGGTCGCGGCGACGTTTACGGCGCTCCAGGCCTTCTCCACGGTGGCGCACTCGGTGCTGCCGGCTCCGTAAAGGTCCTTGGCGGCCTTGACGGTGGCGGTGCGGGCGCCCGGGTAGTCGGTGTTGGAGACCATGTAGGCCGACAGTGCCCGGTACCAGATCTTGGTGGACTTGTCGTTGCCGATGCCGGCGACGTCGGAGGTGTTGCAGGTCGGGCTGTTGCCCCACTGGGACTGGCCGGAGCCGGCCGCGAGCAGGTAGAAGAAGTGGTTGCCCACGCCCGAGGAGTTGTGCGGGTCCAGGTTCTTGGTGGTGGGCGACCAGCACCTGGCCGAGCGGCCGTCCTTGCTCGGATCGTCCATCCAGCGCAGCGGGGTGCCGTTGCCGTTGATGTCGATCTTCTCGCCGATCAGGTAGTCGGGTGCATCGGCCGGGTTGTTCGCGTTGAACTCGACCATCGTGCCCATGATGTCGGAGGTGGCCTCGTTCAGGCCGCCGGCGTCGCCGAAGTAGAGCAGGCCCGCGGTGGCGGCGGTGACGCCGTGGCTCATCTCGTGGCCGGCCACGTCGATCTCGGTGAACGGCTTCGAGCCCACCGCTCCGTCGCCGTAGACCATCGAGAAGCTGTCGTCGTCCCACCCGGCGTTCCCGTAGTTGGTGCCGTAGTGCACGAAGGAACGGGCGCCGACGCCGTCGTTCTTGATGCCGTTGCGGCCCAGCACGTTCTTGTAGAAGTCCCAGGTGGCCTGGATGCCGTAGTGGGCGTCCACGGCGACGGTGGCGCGGTCACCGAGGGTGCCGTCGCCCCAGGTGTTGTCGGCGTCGGTGAAGGCGCTGCCCCAGCCGGCGGGCGGGGAGTCGTGGAGGACGGTCTTGTTCTGGGCGTCGCGGGTCTCTCCGTTGCCGCGGTCGGGGTCGACGAGGGTGTAGCCGGCGGCGGAGCCGGTGGTGGACAGCGTGACGGCGCCGACCTGATAGCCCCTTCCGGCGCCGGACGCGGCGACCGTGGCGGTCAGGGCGGTGCCGCCAGCGGCGGGCCCGGTGTGGACACCCTCGGGCAGGAAGGTCGAGTAGGTGTCCCAACTCTGCCCGACGGCACCGGTCCTGGCGTCCACCAGGACGTGCAGGTGGCTCGGCGACTGGTCGGCGGCAGTGCCGTGGACGACGACCTCCCAGACCAGCTTCGGGGCGGCGCCCAGGGCGTCGACCGTCAGCGTGGCGGTGGTGCTGTCCTTGGTACCCCTGAAGAGGGGGGCGGCGGAAGTGACCGCCTCCTTGCCGGTGACCGAGGGGGTCACAGACAGGCTGAGCGGGGCCCGGAGGCTGAGGGTGACGGCGTCGAGCTGGCCACCGGGGCCGGAGTGGACGAGCACGTCACCTCCCAGGACCGGCAGGCCGTCGTAGCTGCGGTCGAAGTGGACGTGCCGGGTGCCGCCGGCGTCCACCTGCACGCTGCGGGCCCGGAACGTGTCGTGGGAGCCGGCCAGGACCGCCTGGGGGTGGGCGGTGACCTGGTCGGTCGCATCCTGGAGGGCTTGGGCGTCGGAGGGCTTGGGCTGCACGGCTGCCGAAGCGGCGGGGGCGGCGGACGCACTGACGCCCGTGCCGACTATCGCGAGGCTGCCGACCACGAGGGCCAGCGAGCCGACAAGGAGGGTTCGCTTCATAGTGCGACAGCGTGGCGGTGCGGCCATGTCCGCGTCACGCGTCCCTGCCGCTGTTGAATTACAGATTCGACGTCTCAAGTCCCCTTCAAGGGGGCGGCGTTCGACCATCAGGGGAGCCCGGGGTCTTCGCTGTTCCGCACCGTCGGGCCGCCCAGGTTCCACACGGCCGAGGGCAGAGCGCGAGGTGCTGGCCGCCGCGATCCGGCAATGCGTCACGGGTTCCAGCGGATGCCGTGGAAGCCCGGCGGTACGTCGTAGTCCGCCAGGTGCACCCGGCCGTCGATGACGCGCAACGTCGCCACGTCCTTGTGCGGGGAGCCGCCGTCCAGCTGCCAGACCCGGTACGCCTGGTCGACGCCGGTGCCAGGCGCGAAGCGGACCGTCAGGTCGAGGCGCTGCCCGGCGCGGCGAAACCACCAGCCGTGACAGGGCTCCGGCCGACCGGCCGTGAGGTGGTACTCCAACGCGAAGGTCTCACCCGCGCCGAGCGGGGCCCACAGCAGCTCGGCGGCTACCAGGGCGGCCTCCGGATCGGTGCGCACCCGGCCGAGACGGCAGTCGCGGCCGGCCCGGATCTCGGGCAGTGCGCCGCTGCCGCGTGTGAGCACCACATGCCGGTCCACTTCGGGGCGGCGGGCGCGGACGACGAGGCGGACCGTCGCCGTGGACCCGGTACGGGTCACCGTCACATCCTCCTGAACGGCGAGGACATCCAGTCCGTCGTCGACCGGTTCGTCGAACAGGGCCCGCAGACGCAGGGCCTGCCACAATGGCGCGCCCTGGGCCCCGGGTGGCCTGGCGGCGCGGCCGCCCCGGACGGGTACGTCCAGCAGGCGGCCGAGGGTCCCACCGGGCAGGTCGAGCACGGCCTCCAGTACCGCCACGACGTGCAGACTGTCCGGCCGGCGTGGGCGGCTGACTCCGCGCTGCCAGTTGCTGAGAGTGGAGATGCTGACGGACAGGCCGCGGGCAGCCAGCCGATCACGAAGGCGCTCCAGACCAAGACCCCGAGCAGCGATCGCCGAGCGCAGCACCGTGTGGAACGGGCCGGCTGTGAAAACGTCATCCATACGCGGCGAGAACTCCCCGATCGTCAGAGACTGACGGGCTTCGAGCGTCCCGGCTTCCACCCGTCCGAAAGGAACCCTGATCTGTACCGTTTCTGTCGAGGGCAGCCGCAGAACCCGCCCCCCGCCCCCGCCCCACCAACGACATCCGCCGAGTCGTGGTGCTCACAGGCGGGGCTCGAATCAGCCGCTTCGGTCAGGTGATCCGCAGGACGGCACCTTGGGCCTGTTGCGTCATGCTGTGGATCCTTTGACGGAGCCGTCGCACATCGAGCCCGACGCAGGTGCTGGTCTTTCCCGGCGTCAGCGGTGCATGCAGTTCGCGTAGTCGGTGAGCTCCCAACCGAGGCGGGTCAGCTGCTTCCGCTCCAGGTCGAGGTGCCATGCAGGTACCTGCGAGGAGTTGCTGCCCAGGGTGACCGCCGGAACGAGGCCGACCAGACGGTGGTGCCATCTCATGGGGGCGCCCTGAGACTGATGGACGGCAATGCTTGAATCTGCTTGATCAATGGACCTTATGAGCAATTTCAAGCAAACGGTGACAGTTGACGCATCCATAGTCAAGGTCTCGTTCGACACGAAATCGATCCGGAACGCGGCTCGGGGTTACATGAGTTGCGTCGACCGGTTGCCTGGCATACAGGTCGGACCACTCCGGGGAAGGTCGCGGCGATCCGAACGCCGTGCTCGGTCAGGTACCAGGCCATCAGCCGTCCGGCCTGCGGGAGGACGACGCTCTCCACCAGGCCCTCCTTGTGCAACCGGCGAAGCCGCCGGCGCATCTGGCTCTGTCTCGTAATCGGTGGTAGCGCTGTGTGAGGCGACCCCGTGCTGCGCACGTCCGCGTGCATCGAGCAGGCCCGCGCCCCGAAGGGCGCGGGCCTGCTCCTGACGTTGGTCGTACTGGACGCAGGATCGTCCAGGCACCGCCCCGAAGCCGCAGGCACCAGCCCGCTCCCGCTCCCGCCGCCGCCGGAAAGGTGCCCACGGGACACGTGGGTACCGCTGCCGGCCTGCGTGGCCTGGTAGTTGGACCGGCCGACGCAGCCGCCGTACTCATAGTTGGCCGTCGACGCGCCGATCAGCCCGCCCGCGTCGGTGCTCGTCGGCCCGCCGAAGACGACGTCCGCGCGGGGCATGGCCGAGTAACTGTCGATGCCGAGGTAGTACTCGACGAAGCGCCCTGCCACCCCTTCAGGTTGCCGCTCCCGCTGGGCACGGTGGACGTGCCGATGTGGGTGGACGCACAGACGACGTGCGCGACGTCGGCGATGCCGCCGCTGCCCGCGGGGAGTGGACGGTCGAGTACGGCCCGGAGGGCGGTGGGCAGCGCGCCGGTGGCGGCGCTTGCGGCCGCGCCCGACAGGACGGTGCGGCGGCTGATGCGGGAGGAGGGGGCACGGGGCTGACTCCTCGCGGTCGGCTGTTCTCTCGACGACGGGCAAGGTGGGGGCGCCGGGGGACCGGGGTAGCCAACGTAGTTGATCAAAGGTGCACTCTTCATGGGCCTATCGAGCAGCTTTGCGCAAACTGTGCTGGCGGCGACGGCCCGTGTCAAGGGGAACTCGCAATCGGGGCCGGGGGCTTGACAGTCGCCGGTCGGGACGTCGAGCATTCGTGGCACATTAACTAAGGCCACCTAAGAAAAAACGGCTTCCAGTCAGCGAAGGAGGTGCCCCGTGGGTTCCGCCCGTTCCGCGCCCACCGAGTCGATCCGTCCGCCGCGCGGCCTGTTCGACCTGGCACCGGGAACGCGTCCCCCCGCCGGACGGACCAAGGCGCAGACCCAGGAAAACCGCCCGCACAACCGCGCGCTGCTGCTGGCGGCGCTGTTCCACGACGGCGCGATGAGCCGGGCCGACCTGGTGCGGGCTTCCGGCCTGACCGCGCCGACGGTCTCGGCGCTGATCGCCGAACTGCAGGCCGACGCGCTGGTCGCGGAGACCGGGCCCGACGTGCGGGCGCAGCGGCGGCTCGGCAAGCCGTCCGTGCTGATGGAGATCCAGGACGGCTCCGCGCACCTGGTGGCGCTCGACCTCTCGCACGCCGAGCACTTCCGCGGCGCGCTGCTGAACCTGCGAGGTGAAGTGGTCGAGCGAGCGCGGCTGCCGATTGGCGACGCGCTCGCGGACCGGGCCGCTGACCTGGTCGAGCAACTGGCCGCAGACCTGGTCACCCGAGCGCCCGGCCGGGTCGCCAGCCCCGGCATCGTCGACGACCAGGGCGTCATCTGGCAGGCGGCACACCTGGGCTGGCACGACCTGCCGATGGCACGGCGGCTGTCCGACCGCTCGTCGCCCCTGGTGTCGTCGCCTCCAGGGTCTTCGCGTTCATCACGGCGTGGAACGACTACCTGATCGCCTTCACCTTCATGAAGAACCAGGACCACTACACCCTGCCCGTGTGGCTGGCCTCCTTCAGCACGCCCACCACCGGCACCGACTTCAGCGGACAGATGGCCGGCTCGGTCGTCTTCTCCCTCCCGGTCGTCGTCTTCTTCCTGCTCGTGCAGCGCAAGCTCGTCTCCGGCGTCTCCGCCGGCGCGGTGAAAGGCTGAACCACCCCATGCTGCTGCCCCGCCCCGCCTCACTCAGGATCGGCACCGGCGAGTTCCTCCTCGACGAGACCACCGCCATCACGGCCCACCACGAGCTCATCGCGACCGCCGTGTGGCTCCAGGGCGCACTGCGTCCCGCCACCGGACTTCCCCTCCCCCTCGACCCCGCCGCCCGGCACCCGATCAGCCTGGGCCTGCGCGCGGACCTCGCGCCCGAGGCGTACCGCCTCACCGTCACCGACGCGAGCGCGCTGATCGAGGGCGGCGCCCCGGCCGGCGTCTTCCGCGGCTGCCAGTCCCTGCTCCAACTGCTGCCGCCGGTGATCCAACGCCGCGCCCGGGTGCCCGGACAGCGCTGGGCACTGCCGGCCGTGACGGTCGAGGACGCGCCGAAGTTCCACTGGCGGGGCGTCATGCTCGACGTCGCCCGGCACTTCATGCCCAAGCGGGACCTGCTCCGGTTCGTCGACCTGCTCGCGCTGCACCGCCTCAACGTGCTGCACCTGCACCTGAGCGATGACCAGGGCTGGCGGGTGGAGATCCGCCGCCACCCGAGGCTGACGGAGGTCGGCTCCTGGCGCCGCGAGTCCCAGCTCGGTGCGGCCGAGGACGCCCCCGGCGACGGCCGGCCGCACGGCGGCTACTACACCCAGGACGACATCCGCGAGATCGTCGGCTACGCCGCCGAACGGCACATTACCGTCGTGCCCGAGATCGACGTTCCCGGCCACACCCAGGCCGCCATCGCCGCCTATCCCGAACTCGGGCTCCCCGGTGAGGCGTTGGAGGTCCGCACCCGCTGGGGGATCAACCCGAACATCCTCAACGCGGAGGAGAGCACCGTCGACTTCTTCCGCGGCGTCCTCGACGAGATCATCGAACTGTTCCCCAGCCCCCACATCGGCCTCGGCGGCGACGAATGCCCCAAGGACCACTGGCGCGCGGACGATCGCACCCAGGAACTGATGCGGCAGCGGGGACTGACGGACGAGAGCGGACTGCAGGCCTGGTTCATCGAGCGTCTCGGCACGCACCTGTCCCAGCACGGCCGACGGGTCTTCGGCTGGGACGAGATCCTGGAGGGCCCCGTATCCGCCGGGACCGTCGTCGCCTCCTGGCGCGGCATGACCGGAGCCCGCACCGCGGCCCGCCGCGGCTACGACGTCGTCTCCTGCCCCGACGACCAGGTCCACCTCGACTACCGGCAGTCCGAACACCCGGATGAGCCGATCCCCTTCGCCGTCCCCCTCACCCTCGAGGACGCCTACGGCTTCGACCCCGTGCCCGACGGCCTCACACCCGAGGAGGCGGCCCGCGTCATCGGCGGACAGGCCAACATCTGGACCGAGCACATGGACTCCCCGCGCAGCGTCGACTACTACGCCTTCCCCCGCCTGTGCGCCATCGCCGAAGCCCTCTGGAGTACCGGAGAACGCGACGTCGCCGACTTCCGCACCCGCCTCGCCGCGCACCTGCTCCGGCTGGACGCCCTCGGCGTGGAGTACCGGCGAGCGGACGGGCCGCTGCCCTGGCAGCGCCGGCCCGGTGTCCCCGGCAGGCCCGCGGAGCGGACCGAGTGGGCCGCGTTCATCGACGAACTCGTGGCCCACATCAAGGACTGAGCGCATTCGCGCCCGCCCGGCGCAGTGTCCCCACCTCCCGAGAACGCCACCTCCTACGCCAGCGACCAGCACCCCGCCCGCCGAAACAGCCTTCGACGGCAAGAGAGCACGGGCGCCGAACTAGCCGGTGGAAGCAGGACCTGACCCGTGCGACAGACGGGTCAGCATCCCCCACGTGCACCACCTCTGATCGGAGGAGCACCACCCATGAGATCCCCAACCCCGCACGCCGCACGCCTCGGCTCGGCCGTACGCCGTGCCACGGCACTGGCCGTCACCGCCCTCCTCGCCGGTGCCGCAACGGTCGGCGCGCCCGCCACGGCGTCGGCCACGCCCCCGAGCGCCACCTACACGGTCACGGTCGGATCGAGCGGCTCCTTCCCGTTCGGGACGGACAGCCCCGCCACCCCGTACATCGACAAGGACGGCACCTTCTACTTCCAGGAGTCCTTCTCGCAGTACGACGACGCGAGCTCCCCCAACCACTACTGGCAGTTCTACAGCGGCACCAACTTCGACACCGCCTCGAAGAACACCGCCATCAGCAACGCGGCCAACCCCGCCAACCCCCAGGACAGCAACGCCAACACGGTCTGGCGCTGCAACAACAGCCCGACCGGCGTGACCGCGACCGCCGGCAGCGGCTACTCGCTGCCCAACTACTGCGACCTGATCGGCACCTGGGTCGACCCGGACACCGGCAACTGGTACGGCCTGGTGCACAACGAGTTCACCGGCAGCCCGTTCGGCGACGGCCTGCACTACGACTCGATCGACTACGCCGTCTCCACCAACCAGGGCAAGCTCTGGACGATCACCGGCCACGCCATCACCTCCCCCTACAGCACCCTACGCAACGACACCACCGCGTTCCCGAACCAGACCTACGCCTACGGCGACGGCGACCCGCGGCTCTTCGTCGACCAGGCCTCCGGCTACTTCTACGTGGGCTACAGCACCCGGATCGTGCCCAAGAGCGGCGCCGGCGGCAGCACCGACTGGCTGACCCACATCGCCCGCGCGCCGATGTCCGGAAAGATGGCGACCGGCACCTGGCAGAAGTGGTACAACGGCTCCTGGTCCCAGCCCGGAGTGGGGGGCCTGGAGAGCAACCTGGTCCCCGCCACCGCCGCCAACCCCAACGGCTACACGCCCATCGCCAAGGACTACAACCCGGCCAACACCGGCAACGTCGACCAGCAGATCGCCGCCGGGACGCTGCCCCCCAGCTCACCCCTGGCCGTCATGAACATCTCCTACAGCGCCTACCTCGGCCTGTACATCGCCACGCCCCAGTCGGACCAGTCCAGCAACAAGCCCCAGCAGTTCTACGTCACCGACGACCTGTCGACCCAGAAGTGGTACCTGGCCGCCGACTCCGGCAGCCACACCCAGGCCTCGTGGTACCGCTGGCTGGTCGACGGTGCGAACGCCACCAACTCCACCATCCTCGGCAAGACCTTCCGCTACTACTGCGTCATCGAGTGCGGGAGCTTCGGCGGATACACCGACATCACGCTCGGCTCGTCGTCCCCGGCCCTCCCGCCGGTCGACACCTCCAAGACCTACGTGATCGGCAACGGATCCGGCCAGGTCCTGGCCCAGGTCTCCGGTAGCAACGCGACCACGTCCGCAGCGGCCAACGGGTCGACCCTGCAATCCTGGTCCTTCACCGGCAATGGCGACGGATCCTTCACCGTCACCAACGCCGCCACCGGGCAGGCCCTGGGCGTCAACTCGTCCTCCACGGCGAACCGGGCCTGGGGCACCGCGCCGACCGCCACCACCATGTCCGGCAGCCCGACCGTCGGCCAGCAGTGGTTCGTCCTCAAGAACACCTCGCCCACCGGCACGTTCCGCCTCGTCAACCGCTACAGCGGCCTGGTGCTCGGCATGTCCTCGGTCTCCGGGCGGGTCGTCGAGACCACGCCGGCCCGCGCCTGGACCAACACCACCGGCAGCAGCGTCGGAGGCACCCGCACCGCCGCCGACCAGACCCTGACCCTCACCCCGACGGGCACGACCGGCACCGAGACCGTCACTGTCGTCAACCCCGGCACCCAGTCCAGCACGGTCGGCAGCGCGGCGTCGCTGCAGATCAGCGCCAGCGACTCCAAGGGCAACCCGCTGACCTACTCGGCCACCGGTCTGCCGGCCGGCCTCACCGTCAACCCGTCGACCGGGACGATCACCGGAACACCCACCGGCCCCGGCACCGGCACGGTCACCGTCACCGCGACCGCCACCAGCGGCACCGCCGGCAGCGCCTCCTTCACCTGGACCGTCACCCCGGCCGACCTCGCGCTGAACCGGCCGACCACGGCCTCGTCGGTCGAGTCCGGGACGGGGTTCACCGGGAACCTGGCCACCGACGGCAGCTCGGGGACGCGCTGGTCCAGCGCGGCGGCGGATCCGCAGTGGCTCCAGGTCGACCTGGGCTCCACGCGTCAGGTGTCCGAGGTGAAGCTGTCCTGGGAGGTGGCGTACGCCCGGGCCTTCCAGATCCAGACCTCGAACGACGGCGTCGCGTGGACGACGATCTACTCCACCACCACCGGTACCGGAGGAGTGCAGGACCTCACCGGCCTGTCCGGTTCGGGCCGCTACATCCGGCTGAACGCCACCGCACGCGGCACCGCCTACGGCTACTCCCTGTGGTCGTTCGAGGTGTACGGCAGCGGCGGGACACAGACCCCGGCCGACCTCGCGCTGAACCGGCCGACCACGGCCTCGTCGGTCGAGTCCGGGACGGGGTTCACCGCGAACCTGGCCACCGACGGCAGCTCGGGGACGCGCTGGTCCAGCGCGGCGGCGGATCCGCAGTGGCTCCAGGTCGACCTGGGCTCCACGCGTCAGGTGTCCGAGGTGAAGCTGTCCTGGGAGGTGGCGTACGCCCGGGCCTTCCAGATCCAGACCTCGAACGACGGCGTCGCGTGGACGACGATCTACTCCACCACCACCGGTACCGGAGGAGTGCAGGACCTCACCGGCCTGTCCGGTTCGGGCCGCTACATCCGGCTGAACGCCACCGCACGCGGCACCGCCTACGGCTACTCCCTGTGGTCGTTCGAGGTGTACGGAATCTGAACCGCAGCCCGGCCGGCCCCGGATCGCACCCGGCCGGCCGGGCCGTCCACGAACACCTCGATTCCGCGGGCAGCCATGGCGGTGACCGCAGGCGTGCCCCGTGGCGCGGGGTCAGTCGCGGTCGACGAGGACGGCGGTGCCGTGTCCGACGCCGACATGGTCGCCGAGCCCCGGCGGTCGCCGGCGCGCCGCATCGGGGGCCGTGGTGAGCAGATGGGCACCGGAGCCGCCCAGCGGGTGGCCCAGGGCGATCGCGCTGGTCTGGGGGTTGACCCTCTCCGTGGCGATGCCGAGCTCCCGGACGCAGGCCAGGGCACCTGGGCGGCGAAGGCCTCGTTGGACTCGGCGGTGTCCACGCCGGCCAGCGACCGGCCGGTGCGCCGGAGCACCCGCCGGACTGCGCGGATCTGCCCGATGCCCATCACGTCCGGGCGACCCCGGCGGCGCCGCCGACGTAGCGGCCGAGCGGCTCCAGGCCGAGCTCGTTCAGCCCCTCCTCGCCGACCAGCAGCAGGGCGGCGGCGTGGGACCGGATGCACCCCAGACTCGCCCACCACGGCCCCTGGCTAGAGCACGCGGAAGAGGAACTACCCGTCTTGCATGGCACGTTGGTGCAGTTGAAGGTCGAGCGCCTGCCGGGCGACCGGGACCCGAAGCCGGTCTGGCTGTGGTGTTCGGCCACCGCCGCCACCGCCCTGGTCGACACCGGCTCCCGCATGGACGACCTGATCTTCGAAGAGTTCAAGAGCACCGGCAACATGGAGCTGCGCCTGGACCGCCGCCTCGCGGACAAGCGCATCTTCCCGGCCGTCGACGTCCGCGCGTCCGGCACCCGCCGCGAGGAACTCCTCCTCGGCCCCGCCCGCACCTCCGCCACCTGGACACTGCGCCGGGTCCTCAGCGGCCTGGACACCCAGCCTGCCACCGAGCTGCTCCTCGATCGGTTGAAGCGAACCGAAAGCAACTCCGACCTCCTCCGCCAGGTGATCGCCAAGTCGCCCACCCGCGCAGCATGATCGGTCGGGAAGCCGCCGACCGGAGTGGCCGCGCGGGCAGAGGTCGACCGGGACTGCGGAGGTCACGCCGGGAGCGTGGACCACGAAGAGCTGCACAGCCGACAGGAACCCAACCGGGGCGGGGCCCGCTACCGGCGACCACCTTCCCCCGGTCACCTACCATCGAGGCAGCTCTCGACCCGGGTTGCCAGCTACGTGGCATCAGGCCTCCTCGCGCGAACTGAGTGCACGGCGCCCGTCGCCGACCGTGTCTCGACCCCGCCCGACGGCCAAGACGGCTACGAGGCGGCCTACCAGGCCCGCCTGGAGGACTTCGCGATCCGCCACCGCGAGCGGCTGCAGCACCTGTTCACCCGATACGGCCCCCAGAGCCAGCCTGGTTCGCCCAGCCGATCCTCGACCCCCCATGAGCCTTCCCCTGTGCGCGCGCCTCCACAACGTCCGCCCGTCCTCGAACAGGCATGGGACGGGGCGATGCCGGAAGGCACGCTGCAGGCCCTCGCCGCCTGGACCAGCACCCACGAAGACCGATAGCGGCCCCGGGAGCGCCAGCGCCCGGCCGCCAACAGCGCACACCTTCAAGGCCTCTACGCCTGTTCCACCGGGCGCCGGGACCTCCTGAATCGGTTGGAGCCGGACCGCTGAGGCGGGGCAGGATGGGCGGGGTGTATACCGACCAGGCTGGGACCGGCACGCCGGATCTGATCCGCCGCTACGTGACGACTCTGCATGAGCCCAAGCGTCGCTACCTCAAGCTGCTGCACGGGACGTGGCCGCCATGCCGCCACGCGATCGCGACCATCTCCTTGCCTCTCTGCGCCGGGATGCGGCCCAGGTGAGCGACGGGGAGCTGACCGGGCTTCTGGCACAGCCCGATTGGCGCCCAAGGCTGACCGCGGCCTGGATGATCGCCGCCGACCGGCGTGAGACGTTCCGCGACCGGCTCGGCGAGCTGCTGCTACCGAGCCAGATGTGCTTCGCCGGCCAGGGATACTGCCTGGCCCTGGCCAGGCTCGGCACCCCGGCCGACGCGCAACATCTCTCGCTCTACCTCGAGCGCTACCTGCGCCGCCGGGATCTCTACTACGACCAGCACTGGGCGATCGGGGCGCTGCTGCACATCGACAAAGTCGCCGGCAGCCACCTGGCCGATCCGTTCATCGCCCCGGCCGGGCTATGGGGGCAATGGTGCACTGATGGGGACGCGGCAGCCTCACGGGCCCACCTTCGTGTCGCCGCGTTGTGCGACTTGCTGACCTGACCCCTGCCCGGCTGGGCGCGCCTGCCACTCCGGGCGCGGGGTGGGCTGCGACGCCGGGTGGGCTGTGCTCAGCGAGCAACCAGTCCAGGACCTGCGTGACGGCTGCAGGCCCCGCCAGGCTCCCCAGGCAGAACGTGGCTCGGTACGGGACCGCCAGCCCGCCGACGGGTCAGGAGGTCGGCCGCATCTGAACGTCATGCTGCGCCCGCCGGCTGACACGCCGCCCCGCTTCCTTCGGACCTGGGCCTCCACCTCCGGGGTGACTGCCGCCGTTCGGCCGAGTGCCGGTGGCCGACATCGGGGAGACATCGCACGCTGGTGTCCCAGCGCCCCGCCGTGGACCCCCGAGCACGGCGGGGCCCCTGTCGGCCAGATTGCGCATCCGCTGCCGCAGCTCCGGTGGGGACAGAGGCGGACGCGCAGGTCGTACGGGTCCCCGGCACCGCGGCCAGCCCTTCGCGTAGTCACAGCAGGGACGCCCGCTCGGCCGCCGACCATCCAGGCCCTCAGCTGGCCCCGGCTGCCCTACGCACCGATCGACGGGGGTCGTGGCGCAGATCCAGGCGCAGCGATGTGTGGAGTTCGGTGTCGGTCAGACAGGCTGTCATGGTCCGGCGCACGTGATGGCTCGGGTCCCGGGCCAGGCTCGCTCCGACGACTGGCCGCCCTTCCCGGGCGGCGCACCACATCCGGGCAGCAAGGACACGGACCCAGGGCAGGGAGTGAGCCGCGAGGGCTTCGATAGGCAGGCCGGTGTGATCGGGGTCCAGCATGGTGAGCGCCTGGGTGAGAGTGAGAGCCTCGTCCTCGTCGGCGTGCGGGAGTTGGATCAGCGCGAGGGTAGCGAGGGTCTCGATCTGCTCGGGCCGGTCCGAGAGAGCCGCGGCCGCGCGCAGTCCGGCGTAGCGAAGCGTTGTCGTGCCCCAGTTGATGCCTGACCGGTCGTAGGGGTGCATGCCGCCGTCTTCGTCTCCCGCGCTCCCGTCGAGGTTTCCTTCGGCGGCGTCGAGCGCGGTGGGGTAGACCTCGGCGCGCTGCTCCACGGTGAGACTGGCGGCCAGGCTCGCGAGCGCGTTGAGGTGCTCCTGCCGCTGCATGGCCAGGCGATCTGCATTGAGGACGCCCTCCTTGAGCGCTTCGCCGAGTTCGCTGCGCTCCTGGTCATCGAGCGCCTCGGCAAGCAGGGCGACGAATTCGGGGCGTAGAAGGTCCGGGGGCGTCGGCTGGGTCGGGGTGATGAGGTGACGGACCTGATGGCGTGCGGCGTCGGCAGCCTGGGCTCTCGCGCCGACCAGCGTCAGGGCGACCGCGGCCAGGGCGTTGCCGCGCTGGGCCGACGGCCCGCACAGCTGGACCACCAGTTCCGGGTCCGACCGCAGGCTGGCCCCGTTGAGCAGGATGATCTCGGTCATCCGCCCGGGGGCCAGGTCGAGGATGCGGCACATCTGCTCGACGGCACGGCGCCGGAGCTCGGGGTGGCGTGCCGCGATGGCGATCAGGACATCGGGATGGCTCTGATCGGACTTGCTGGCAAACCCGGGGCGGCGGTCGAAGAACGGCTCGACGAAATCCAGGTACCACTGGGCCTGCTCGTCCGTACAAGCCCAGGACAGGCCGGCGAGCGACCTGTACGCGGCCAGGACACTGTCGCCGCCGAACGTGGGCGGCCGGTTCGCGGCGACCTCGTCGAGGGCGGCCTGCATCCACTGGACGGCCTGCTCGTCCGGCAGGAGGTCGGCAGCCCTTCCGGCAAGCGTGAAGGCGCTGACCCGCTCCCACGATTGGCGTGCGGCCACCCCTCCGGGCTCCAGGTCGAGGGGCTCGTCGGGCAGCTGTGCGGCTGCGGATCCCAGCGTGTCGGTCTCGCCGCCCGCCATGAGATGGGGCAGGGCGCTGTGGATCTCTCCGGTACGCAAGTGGAACGCGCCCAGCAGCCGCTCTCCTTCCTGTTCGCGCTGCCACGCACCGGTCACCAGAGCGGCGGCCGCAGCGGGCTCTCGGCCGGCCCGGGCGGCGGTGACCGACCAGGGCGTCGCAGGGGCGTCGGCGTCGGCGAGACATGCTGTGAGCCGGGCTTGCCAGAGGGGGTCGGCCGGTGCAGCGTCGACAAACGACCGCAGGCGGGCCGACCGATCCAGAAGGAGGGCGTGATCGTTGTCGGCGACGGCGTGTTCGGCGAAGAGCGTGACGGCCTGCAGCCCGTGCGGGTCGCCGGGCTGCAGCTCATCGACGGTTGCCGCGACGTGCTGCAGAGTGGTGCGGTGGTCGAGTTCGAGTTCGGCGATCGCCCCAAGGGCGTTGACGGTGCGGATCAGTGAGTCGGCGCCGGTGATCTGCTCCGCAACGAGCCGCTGGATGGTTCGGGAGGCGAGCGCGGCGTCGCCGCGCTGCAGGGCCTCGACCATCACGTCGAGGTCGACGCGGATCCGCCCGGCTGACCCCGGCAGAAGGCGTCGCCAAGCATCAGGGCCGACAGTGGCGGCGGGGACCCGGCCATGCCGCCCCTGACGACCAGTCCGTGAGTGGAGGCAAGTCGCCGTTGCCGAGGCGCTGCTCGGTAACCGCGCTGACCCCGGCCCGGGCCATGTTTGACGGCCCTCCAGGCCCTGTTGCCCATTCGAAGGGCCGGGCCTGCGCTGATGCCGATACCGCCCACGCCAGCCAGCGCACCCTGACGCCCCCACCGGCAGGGACGAGAAGTCGCTGATGGCCACAGGGCTGCTTGCAGACGCTGGTCCCGGCCTTCGAGTGCGGGCCAGCCGAAGCATCACTCCGGGTCGCCGAGCTGATGGCCAGCCAGGTGACAGCCATCGTTCACGAGCCAGTCATGCTCCGCCACCACCGACACGCCACTTGGACGGCGAACGAACCTTCCGGGCGCTGGGCGAGGGATTGCCGCTCCCGCCACGCAGCCGGGGCCGAGGGTCGAGGGTTGAGGCCCGGGGTCACGGCGGCCCGTCCAGGGCGGGTTCGGCGACCCGCCGTCCCGCCGTCCCGCAGATCAGCGCCGGGCTGCGCCACACAATCGCCTGGACCCGGTCCGTGTCCGGCTCGGTGTCCGGTCGTCCTCGGAGGTTGTGCGCATGGCTGTGGGGTTCGCGTCGCCGGTTGCGGTGGGGCAGTTGGGCCTGGCGGAGGCGCGGCTGTGCGCCTACCTGATGTGGGCGGCCGCCGCCCGGAGCCCGGTCACGCCCCGCGAACTGGGTGCCGTCCCGGGCCCGGGCCGGCGCGAGATCGGGGTGCGGTCGGCCCTGCAGATCGCCCGTGACCTCATGGACAGCGGCATCCTGTTCCTGCCCGGCCTGGAGAAGGCAGGCCTCGACCAAGCTGTCCCCGTACGCGTCACCTTCGCCCTCACGCAGCAGCCGCCGCCCGTCACGCCCAGGACCCACCCCACCCAGGCGCCGACCTCCAGCGGCCCGCCCCAGCGTCCCGTCATCGGAACCCTCGGCCGCCTCAAGATCTACCGCGACCTGCCCGACCCGCTGCGCCAGCAGTTGCTCGACTTCGCGGCCGAGGTTCGGGCGAGCACCGATCGTCCCGGCGACCTCGAGGCGATCGTGGACCGCCAGGAGCGCAAGGCCGCCCTGCTCGCCCGCTGGGCCGCCCTGCTCGCCCGCTGGGCCGCCCTGCTCGCCCGCTGGGCCGCCCTGCTCGCCCGCTGGGCCGCGCTGCCGGTCCTGGGCACGGCCATGGTCCGCGCCGAAGCCGAACGCGCGGGCCTGTCCGTCATCGCGGCCCGCGCTCAGCTCGCCAATCAGCAGGCCCGCCGCCACGAAGAGCCCCATGTCGGCGTAAGGCGCCGTCACGTCGCGGTCCAGACCCGCCTCCTCGGCCCACCGACCGGGAGGCCCGCAGAAAATTGGGCAGGCGCCCTGCTGGAGAAAGAACAGCCCCGCCAGGAGGCCGCCATGGAAGCTCACCAGGACGAACAGCGCCTGCTCCACCAAGGCGCTGTCCTCGACACCTTCACCTACCGCCTGGAGGCGGGCCACCCCTGCCCGATGTGCGGCGAGCCCACGGTGCACTTCCGCGGCGATACGCCTGGGCGCGACTGGTGCACACTCTGCGAATGGGACCCACCACAAGGCCGCTGACCCACCACCTCGCCCGAGGCGCCCGAAGCCGGCCGGCCCCCTACCGGGCCCGCTCCTTCGGGCAGACCTCGGCCAACAGCTCCAGCAGATAGGTCGCCACCGTGTCCGGCTCTCCGGCCCGCACCCACGTGTAGACGGCGGTGCGCAGCTGCGCGTCGATGCTCTGCAGGATGTAGCCGTCCACCAGGGCGCCGCCGGGGCGCCGGCGGGCCAGGCTGGGGTCGGCCGTGCCCGGCCAGGGCCTCGACATCCCCGGCGCCTGGGCGGTCCCGGAACTGGTACACCCACTGCGTTCGCATGCCGATCATGCTTCTCCCTCGGATTGCGGCCGCTCGCCTGCGACAGCCTGCATTCACCGATCTGCCGCAGCGTCCGAGACCGGGAGCACCAGGGTGGCCACCGCGCCGGGCCGGCGGGTTCCCGTCCGGGACCCGGGACGCACAACGTTGGGCCGTCACCGGGCGGCCCTACCTGCCTCGGTGGTGCGGTCAGTGGGTGGTGCCGGCGGGGGCGTGCAGGCGGGGCAGAAGGTCGCGCAGGGCATAGAGGTCGTCGATCGTGGCCTGTTCGGCGAGGCGGGCCAGGAGGCGGCGCAGGACGTGGTCGTCGTGGTCGTGGACGGCTTCGGCGATGCCGCGCATTACGGGTTCGAGTTCGGGTCTGACGCTCATCGTCTCTCCTGTTCCACCGGGAGGTGGTCGCTGGCAAGGGGCGTATACCCGTCGCGGGTGGCGGCATGCGGGGCCGTCGGGAAGAGGGAAGGTGGGGAGCCCTCCCGGCGGTGAGTGCGAGTTTCGCTGGGTCAGCGGTCGTCGAGTCCCGGCATCGGAAGGCGGTTCTGGCGTTCGCCGGTGCCGGTGCCGGTGCCGGTGCCGGTGCCGCGGTCGCGGTCGCAGGCGGCGGAGGCGGCCGCGAGGGTGAGCAGGGTGGTGATGACGCCGGTGATGAGATTGCTGGTGCTGGAGCGGGAGTGGGCGACGATCCAAGGGGCGACGCAGGTCCCGTTGCCGAGGGCGGCTGCGGCCCACGCTATGGAGTGGGTGCGCTCGTAGGAGTTACCGAGTGCGCCCAGCAGCAGCGAGTAGGCGATGCCGGCAATCAGGTTGTTGGCGGCCAGGTGGTGAAGCCGTTGATGGTGATGGACCTGTCCAAGCTCAGGTTCTGCGACTCCGGCGGCCTCAACGCCCTCGTACGCGCCCGCCACCACGCCCGCGAAGCTGGCACCGAACTGCACCTGCTGAACCCGCCCACGCCCATGGCATTCCTGCTGCGAAGTGCCTGACCGGGCCAACGTTGAGTGAGAAGGAACTCGCCCCGCAGCCCCCTGGCGAGGCTCATGCCGGTAGGCACACGCGACTTTCGGACGAGCGGCAAGGACATCACCAGCCCGGGTTGGATAGCAGCGGCACGGTCCGGCCTGGCAGGCCACGGAGGAGTCGGCCCACTCCGGGGACAAGGTTTTGCGGCGAGGATTGAGCCCTCCAAGGCCCGTCGGTACCGGAAGGACCCGTGGACTAGTGGTCTGGATGTGGCGTGCTTGCCCGTACGGCCCGGTCCCGGGCGGCGGTGGGAGAATCGGATGAGTCGTTGTCCGTCGTTGCGACTGGAGACACCGATGGCAGAAGCGGAGACCGCAGGGGCCACTGCCGAGCGCCGCACGGGTTTCGCCTTCGTGGGTCGCGAGCGAGAGTTGCGTGCCCTGACCGATTCGTGCCGGCATGCCCCGGCGGTGGTTCTCGTCGAGGGCGAGGCGGGGATCGGCAAGTCACGGCTGCTGCGCGAGGCGGAGCGGCTGTTCGCCGACGGCGGCGTACCGGTCCTGCGAGCCGCCTGCCATCAGCTGCGTGAACCGCTGCCGTTCGGCCCGGCCGTCGACGCGCTACGCGCCGGATGGACGCTGTGCCCCACCGAGACCCGCTTCAGCCCCGCGACAGCGGTCCTGGCCCCGTATCTGCCCGGCCTGGCCGATCGACTCCCCACCACCCACACCGGTTCGTACCCCGGCCTGGACCCTGACACGGACGACTCCGCCCGCCGCCGGCTGCTGATGCGGGCCGTGCACGAGGTCCTGGCGGCGATAGGGCCGGCCGTGCTGATGGTCGAGGACCTGCACTGGGCCGACGAGGCGACCCGAGACCTGTTGTCCCTGCTGGCCCGCAATCCCCCGGACCGGCTGCGGCTGGTCCTCACCTACCGGGAGAGCGACCTGCCGGGCAATGGCACCGTCCTCGGCGCGCCTTATCGCCGTCCGGTCGGGGTCGGCGGTACCGAGATCAGGCTGCAGCCCCTGTCCCCCGAACAGGTACGTCACCTCGCGGTGTCCGCCCTCGGCGCCGCGGCGAGCACAGCATTGTGCCGGGACCTGTTCGAGCGCAGCGGCGGCCTGCCACTCGCCGCTGAGGAGGACCTCCTCGGCCTCGCCGACCGCCTCGCCCGCCACCCCGACGCGTCCGCCCCGAGCCTGGAGACACAGGGCGTGCCGCGTGCCCTGCAGGAGGCGGTCGTCAGCCGTATCGGACCGCTCGCCCCGGACGCGCGAGCAGTGGTCGAGAGCGCGGCCGTCCTGGCCGTCCTCGCCGACCAGGACCTCCTGGCAGCCGTGGCACACCTCACCGAGGAGCAGGCAGAACAGGGCCTGACCGACGCCCTCGAAGCCCATGTCCTCACCGAGGGGGAACCCGGGCGCTACGGATTCCGCCACACCCTTGCCCGCCTCGCCGTCTGCGACGCCATTCCCGCCCCCCGGCGCCGGCGCCTGCATGCCCGCGCGGCCCAGGCCCTGCAGGTTCGGCAACCGCCCGCCCTGGTGCAGATCGCCCACCACGTCCGCCTGCTCGGCGACACCCCGGCCTGGATCGCCGCCGCCGTCGCGGCCGCGGACCACGCGTTGGCCGTCGGCGACGACGGCATCGCCGCCGACCTTCTCCAGCAACTCCTCGCCGAACCCGCCCTGCCGCCCGACCTGCGCGGCCGGTGCGCCCTCGACCTCAGTGCCATCGCCATGGTCCGCAGCGACCCTGCGGCAAGCGAGGCGATTCTGCGCCGTATCGTCGCCGACCCCGCCCTGGAGACCGGGACCCGCGGTGAGATCCGCCTCAATCTCGCCCGCGCGCTGGCCGGCAGCAATGTCCACTGGGACAGCCGCGCGGAGTTGGAACGGGCGATCAGCGAGCTCGAGGGCAGGCCGGGGCCGGCTGCCGCTGCCCTGGCGTCGCTCAGTCTCGGCACCCTCATGAACCCCCAGGGCGGGGACCTCGCGGAGAGCCTCGGGTTGATGGAGCGCGCCGCCCACCTGGCCGCTACCTGCGACGACCCGGACGCCAGGGCGTTCGTCCTGGCCAACCGCATCACTTTGCTCGAACTGGTAGGTGACCCGCGGGGGCGCGAACTCCTCGACCTGCTTCCCCGTGGGAGTACCGACCTCGGCGTCCTGCGCCACCGAGCCCGCGCGCTGCACGACGCCGCGTACTTCGAGATGGCCCGCGGCTGCGACGGCCAGGCCCGCGCCCTGCTCGACGAGGCCGAGGAGCTCTCCCGCCGCACCGCTTTCCCCTACCTGGAACTCAGCTGCCGCACGATTCGCCTCCACCTCGACCTCGTGGGCGGCCGCTGGCAGGAGCTGGCGGAGCGGATCGACACCCTCTTGCGGGACACCACGGAGAACAGCACCGCCCGGCTCGGTGCTCTCCTGGCCCGGGCGATGCTCGACTCGGCGTGCGGCCGGTGGGCCAGGGCCCGCGAGGATCTGGCCCCGCTCGCCGCCGCGTACGGTGAGGAGATCGGTCCCATGGCCGTGATCGCACTCGCCAGGCTGGACCTCGCGGAGGGCGACCCCGCCGCGGCCTGGGGGCGCCTCGACCCGGTCGTGGCCGCGACGCGCCGCAAGAACCTGTGGATGCGACCCCTGGACCTTGCCCCCACCGCCGTACGCGCCGCACTGGGCTGCGGCCTCACCGACCCGGCCCGCCGGCTGACCGACGACGCGCAGAACGGGATCCAGGGCCTCAACGCGCCCGGCGTCGAGGCCGGACTTCACTGGTGCCGCGCCATGCTCGACGCCGACACCGAGCCCGAAACCGCCCTGCGCCACCTCGAACAGGCCCGCACCCGCTACCGGGCCATCGGCCGCGTCCACACCGCGGCCCAGGTCGCCGAGCACATCGGCTGCCTCGAACTCGCCCGCAGCCCTGACCGGCCGGACACAGCTGTCGGCCATCTGCGCGACGCCCTCGACACCTTCACCCGCCTCGGCGCGACCGCCGACGCCGCCCGCTGCGAACAGGTCCTGCGCAGCAACGGCCGGCGCCCCGCGTCACGCCCCCGGCGCGACGGCGCCTCGGTCCTGTCCCAGCGGGAACAGCAGGTCGCCGAACTCCTTGCCGACGGCGCCACCAACCAGCACATCGCGGGCGTCCTCGCCATCTCCCCGCGCACCGCCGAGCACCACGTCGCCAACACCCTCAAGAAGCTCGGCGTCACCCGCACCCATGTCCGTGATGCCCCGGGTGCTGCCGGCAGCCGCACCGGCGGGCCACCCAGACCGTGAGACGGCACCGAGAAGGGCACCAGCGGCTCCGCCGCCCATGGCGGTGCCGGACGACTCCGAGGGGTCGCGGGGTCAGGGCGTCGCAGTGACGTCTCACCGAGGCCGTGGAGGGCGGTCAGTGGCGTGCGGCGGCACAGTCGAGGATTTCGAGATTCCGGCTCTGAGTCCGCGCTTGGGTGCCGATCGATGGTGGTCGGCGTGGGCACCCTGCCCACCCCGTGCCCGTGTCCTGGGGGTGATGGCGCGACCCGGCAGAAGAGGCCGAGGAGGCCGGCGGCGGAGTGGGTCCCGCCGGCGGTCGGCGTTGTGGGCGCGCCGGATCCGCGTGCGGCTGCGAGGCCGCACGCGGATCCGGTCGAGCGGGGGCTCGGGCCGGTCAGTGGACGCTGACGTTGTTGACGTAGGCGCTGCCGAAATTGCCGCCGTTGGCGTAGAACGCCATGCTGGCGATGGCGGGAGCGGTGGTGCGGAACGGCGCGGCGGTCATGACCCGTCGGCCGTTGAGGTCGAAGTCGAAGGACTGGTGTGTCGTGTCGACGACGAGCTTGACGTGGTACCAGGTGCCTTGCGCGTAGGGCTTGATGACCTGGCGCGTGGTTCCCGAGTAGGCGACGATGTTGCCCTCGAAGAGGCCGACGCTGACGACTTGGTCGCCCGCGCTGTTGTACAGGTAGGGCAGCCCGAAGTAGTCGCCCTTCACTCCCTGGTCGTTGCGCATCACGTCGGCTTCGACGGTGACGGTACCGGTGAGCGGCGCCGGGAAGGTACGGGTGAGGTTCGTGCCCGCGATGCCGCCGGTGTCCTGCCGCCGGACCAACTGGATGCTCCTGTCGGTGGAGTTCGGCGTGCCGGACACGTTCACCTCGTTGCCGGTGGAGGCGACCGTCCAGCCGTCGGTCCCGCTCGCCAGCGCCCCGGTGGGCAGGGCGTCGAAGTCGTCGCCGAAGACGGTGCCGGCGGGCGGGGTGTGCTGGAGGGCTCCCAGGTCGGGGACGACGGGAACGGCCGCGCCGTTGTAGTCCACCCCGCCGTTCGTCCCGATGGTGATGCCCGCGTCGACGGCGGGTGAGGTCGTGGCGATCCGCCAGTTGAGGCCGGCGTTCAGTGCGGGCCCGGTGGCCTCGGTTCCGGTGCCGCCGGCGGTGGGGCTGGCGAACTGCGGGTCCGCCTTCACCGCGGTGGTGTCGTCGGAGGGCACGAAGGGTGACGTGCCGCCGTAGAGGTTGTTGTTGTACGTCGTGACGGCGTTCGTGACCATCGTGGCGCCGGCGGCCGTGGTGTGGAAGATGTTGTTGGTGAAGGTGTTGGTGCCGCCCGTGGCGCCGGTGCTCTGCTGGTAGATCATGGTCGGGGCGGTGTTGTACACCGTGTTGTTGTACAACTTGGTGGTGGAGCCGGGGTTGTTGGCCAGGTGGATGGCGCTGTCCGCGTTGTTCGCGAGCACGTTGTACCGGAACACGGCGTCGCCGAATCCGAGGTTGTCCAGGCACGCACAGGCGAGGTAGCCCTCGCCGTTGTGGTGGAGGTAGTTGTACTGGACGACGGAGTCGGTGGTGGCGATGTCGGTGTCGATGCCGTTCGAGTCGGTACCGCCTGCCCGCTTCAGGGTGCCGGCGACCTCGTTGTGCTGCACGGTGACGTGGTCCGTGGCGAACAGCTCGATGCCCGAGGTGCCGGCGCGGTCGACCAGGTTGTTCTGGACCGTGCCGTTGCGGACACCGGTGATGTACATGCCGTTGCACCCGTAGGTCGTGCCGTTCTGGGTGATGTAGTTGTGCTGGACCGTCACCTGGGTGAACGGCGTGTACTTGGGATCGGTCGCGCTGGTCCGGGCCCCCCATCCCGTGGGCACGGCCCCGGGCGCGTCACCGGTGTACTGCTTGAAGACGATCCCGGCGAACGAGGTGTTGCGGATCGCGGAGTTCTCGATCGTCACGTCGCCCAGCACCGTCGCGGTGCTCGGCGGCGAGGCGATGTTCGCCACGGTGGTGTTGAACACGATGCCGCCGGTGTTCTTCGAGCGGTCCCAGCCGTTGCCCCAGGAGATCCCCGGCTTGCTGGGCGTGGTGCCGAAGATCCACCTGATTTCGCCGGTGACGTCGTGCACGTCCACGGAGTCGATCACGAAGTGGTTCAGCTGCTGCCCGTTGTCACCGCCGACGTGGATCCCGCGGAAATCGCCGAGGTTGGCCCCGGGCGTACCCGTCGCCGGCGCGTTGTTGGACACGTCCAGGTTGCGGATCTCCCAGTCGTGCTGGTTCCACAGCCTGACGGCGTCCGCGACGGTTCCGGCGCCCTTGACCTGGGGCTTGCCGCCGGTGCCGTACTGGGTGATCTTGATGGGGGTGCCGGCGGCGCCCGATCCCTTGGGCCAGAGCTGGCCGCTCCACGAGTCGCCCGCCTTGAAGAGGATCGTGTCCCCGGGCTGGAAGGTGGTGGCGTTGACCTTGGCCAGGGACTGCCAGGGCGAGCCGGAGCTCGTGCCGGCGTTCTGGTCGCTTCCGCCGGAAGCGCTGACGTAGTACGTCGTGCCGCCGCTCGCCGCCATCGCCGTCGGCGGCATCACGGTGCCGACGGCCGCGGCCGAGGCGAAGGCGAGGGCGCTCAGCAGAACGCCGGGGTACCGTCTGGCGCGCGCCGAGCGCGGCAGGAGAGTGCGTCTCATCGTGTCGTACCTTCCGGGTGTGGGGGTGGCGGCGGATCAGCGGCTCCGGTGAGGGGGCCACGCGTCCGCGGGTGGCGCTCTCGTCTGCGGGGACGGCCGGCGGGCTTGTGGGGTGAGGGGGCCGGCCTGCCGTCGGGGTGCGGACGAGGGAGGGGAGGGAGGGACGGGGAGGGGAGGGGGAGGGAGGGAGGGACGAGGAGGGGGAGGAGGACCTAAGGGGCCAGGAACGTCCACTGCTGGGTTGCGGCGGTGCCGGAAGGGGCGGCCTGGACGAGTTGGGCGCCCTTGGTGGTGCTGGCGCCGGCGGTGTCGAGGACCTTCCCGCTGTTCAGGTTGGTCAGGGTCCAGGTGCCGTCGGGGGTCTGCTGGAAGGACCACTGCTGGCTGCGACCACCGGTGCAGGTCCACTGCTGGACCTTGGCCTGGTCGGTGGTCACCGCGCCCGCGACGTCGAGGCACAGCCCGGAGTTGCGGTTGGTGATGGTGAAGTTCCCCGGGGTCGCGGCGGTGTGGAGGTCCCATACCTGGTTGGGCGCCCCGTTGGCCGGCCACTGGACGGCCAACCCGCCGGCCGACTTGGACCCGCCGCTCATGTCCATGTTCTGGCCGGTGGCGGCATTGGCGATCGGGTAGCCGACGCCGTCGACCGGGACCATCCGCAGGTTCCAGCGCTGGTTGGGCCGGCCGGTGGAGTGATACTGGATGATCTTGGTTCCGGGGGTGGTCAGTGCGTGGTCCACGTCCATGGCCTTGCCGCTGAGCTTGCTGGTGACGGTGTAGGCGCCGCCGGGGGCGGGGGTGATGCCCCACTGCTGGCCTGTGCCGGCGCCGGGGGCCGACTGCTGGAGCTGGACGGAGTCGGCGAGGCTGTTGCCGGGAACGTCGAGGACCTTGCCGCTGCCGCCGTTGGCCAGGGTGAAGACGCCCCTGCTCGCGGTCAGCCTCCAGAGCTGGCTGGCGGCGCCGCTGACGGGCTGCTGGACGGTCTTGGCGCCTTCGGCGTTCGGATCACCGGCGAGGTCCAGGGCCTGGCCGGTGAGGGCGCTGGTGACCGCGTAGGTGTAGGGGGTGGGCTGGGTGCCGATCGGGGTGACGGTGAGGTTGTCGAACTCCTGGGTACGGTAGGAGTCGAGGCCGACGCCGACCTGTCCGGTGGGGTGGCTCGTGTCGGTGGCGGAGCCGAGGACGGTGTGGTCGACGGCGGCGGTGATGGCGGTGCCCTGGACGGTCACGTCCAGGTGGTGCCAGGTGCCGGTGCCCAGTGCCGTGGTGGTGCCGGAGACGAGGGTGGTCTTCTGGGCGCCCTGGTAGTCGGTCCTGACGATGGACCAGGCGCCCGTGTCGGACACCTGCAGGTAGTAGGAGTTGATCCAGGCCGGGCCGGACTGGGTACCGGCACGAGCCATGAGCCGCACGGCGCCGGGCTGCTGGAGCAGGGCGTCGACGCCGACGGTGTAGTCCCGCCAGCTGCCGTCACCCATCAGCGTGTAAGGGTCGGAGACGTTCCCCCACGGCAACGGCTTCACAGGGGCCATCTGGCGCACACAGCTGCCCGCGCGCCCGCCGTCGCACGGCTGGACCTCGAAGGCACCGTTCATGTCGGCCAGCAGGGCGGGCATGTGCCCGACGGCCGGGGCGCTCTCGAAGTCGTCGCCGTACGGCAGGGACATGGCCGCGCGCGGCGGTGCCGTGGCCGTGCCCCGCCCCGGGGATGTCAGGGTGGTGAGGGAGTACACCCAGCCCGGCTGCGCGGTGAAGGTGTAGCCTCCGTCGGCCGGGGCGAGGTCGGTCTGCTGCTGGAAGTACTGCCCGGGGTCCTTCGAGTTCAGGTTCGTCGCCCAGACATGGAGCGGGCCGGCTGTGAGGCCGCCGGTCGGCCGCAGGTGCACGGTCTGCGCCTCGCCGGCGGTGGTGGTCTCCACGACGGTCGACCAGTCGGTGCCGTTGGGGGACTTGAGGGAGATGTAGCTGCCGGGCGAGGTGGCGGTGCCGCTGCTCCCGGCCAGGTAGCCGGAGGCCGAGTCGATGAACTGCCAGCCGGGCTGCGTGACCTGGGTGACCTGCGCGGTGCTCCACACGGAGGTGCCGACGCTGTAGTTGCCCGACCAGGGCTGGTTGGCCTGGAGCAGGCCGTCGGTGTGGAAGGGCATGTTGGGGTAGAGCGCCCCGATGAGCGGCCAGTTGAACGTCGCGGTGATCCTTCCGTCGACGTAGCCGCGGGTGATGGTGCGGATCTGCGGGGCCGCTCCCGTGTTCAGGTCCTGGGAGCCGTTCTCGCTCGCCCAGATCGGCTTGCCGAGCTGCTTCGCCGCTTCCGGGACAGGGCAGTTGTAGGCGGTGCCGGTGCCGTTGGTGCCGCCGTTGACGCCCTCGCAGGGGTAGTGGTGCCCGATGATGTCCACCGCGGCCGCGTACGCGGGGTCGGCCTGCAGCTTGCCCAGGAGCGGCCACGTACCGGTGGTGTCCCCCGGGTTCGGGAACCCCGACCAGTCGTCGTCCGCGACGAGCTTCACCCCGCTGTACCCGGCGCTGTTCAGGGACGAGCGAAGGTTCTCGAACCAGGCCGCCGGCGGCGGACCCACCTCGTTACGGCCGCCGAAGTAGTCGACGGTCAGGTGGTGCGTGTTCTTGGCGCAGTCCAACCAGTCCTTCAGGTAGCCGATGGCCTTGTCGCTCCACATGTCGCTGCCGTTGGCGCTGACCCAACCGGGCGCGCCCCAGGCGAGGGCCGCGAGCTTGATCTGGGGGTTGCGCTCCTTGGCCTGCTCCATCAGCCACCACTCGTAGCCGGTGTTGCAGTCCACCTGGCCCTGGATGTGCTCGTGGGAGTCCTCGGCGCCGTCGGTCGAATTGGTGTCGCCGCCGATCTCGACCTTCAGGATCTGCAGGGCGGCGCCGTAGCCCGGCTTGAACATGTAGTCGAGGATCTGGCTGCGCTGGGGCTCCGGGTAGTCGATCAGCAGGCGGGAATTCCCGCCGCCCCCGCTGACCGCCCCGATGCCGTCGAAGACGCGCCCGAGGCCGTGGCCGTCCACGGTGACCGACGTTTCCGGTGTCGCGGCGGCTGCCGGTGGCGGGACGACCATCAGACCCCAGGTACCCAGCGCGAGCGTGCCCACGAGGCCCGCGGCCCTCCTCGTCCAATAAGCCGTCCCGGCCATAATGCATCCCTTCTATGATTGATTCCCGTGAAAGGGAAAGTCCCTTCAACGGTCAGGAAGATTCGACCGTCGGGGATTGGTGGCGAGAATTAGAGAGTCCGGCCGGCGGTGAAGTCAAGAGCCTGCCGAAATGTGTTCACCGCAGAATCGTGGTCGGATGTGATCCGGTGGCCCAGGGCGCCGGACTGCGGTCTCGACCGCCGGCAGACAGGCAGGCGGCGATACCCTCGGCGGCCGGCCGGCTCTGCCGCCGGAAGAATGTGCGCCTCTGTCGGGCGGCACAGTGATCTGACGTGAGCGGGCGTCCGGCTTGACGGCGGCAACAGTCGTGCGCGTGGTCGCGGGGTGGGCGGATGTCGGATGGTGGCCGGGGTGCGCGTGGCGGCGTGCGGGGCGCAGTGCGGGTCACCGGTCGCAGCGTTGGTGTCGCTGACGGGGTAGGACGGTCGTTGCCACGGTGGAGGTGGTTGTTCCTGTGGGCCACGTACGAACCGGGGACGTTCCGCGACCGCGGCCAGGTGCGGAGATGTCCTTTGAAGGCATTGGTACTGCCGCTGCCGATGAATTCCAGCAGGTATTCACGATGCGCCTGAACGGTTGATCGATGGGGCGCTGGGCAGGGAGCGGGCGGTCGCCGCTGTGGCGGGGGCCTTTCCATGCCGCTCGGTCTTGCCTTCCGTCCGGTCCGGGGCCGTGCGGCAGGGTCCGCCTCGTTCACTTCCTTGCAACGCGGTGGTAATCGATGAACATAGTGATCGATCACAGTAGCGTCAATACTCGTGCAGTGATCGATCACCCTGGCGGTCCCGGTGCGCCCGGACGGATCTGGCCCTCCCCGATTGCCGTAGGCGTCCCGGTAGTGCGCGCAGCGCCCCGCGGTCGCCTCCAAAAGCTGGTCAAGTGAGAGCGGAGCGGGGGCGGTTGCATAAAAGGGCGCATTGATCACGCCGGCTGACAACTGCACCGTCAAAGGCGGCGGCCGCGATCGGACGGCGCCCGCCGGCCGGTGTCGGCCACCGTCGCCCTGTGGAATCCGCCACCGTGTGCACGATGGGCGCCGCGTCCGCGGGGCGGCGTGCCTGGTGCGGCTGGATGCCCGGCCCCGCCCATCGGTCGTCCGGAGCGGTTCGCCGGTGCGGTGGAAGGTCTTCCGGCGGCACCGGTGCGCCGGTACCGTGAACGTAGTGATCGATCACCTGCAGTTCAGGTCGGGCTGCCTTGAGATCCGAAAACCGTCGTCGCCCGACGCCCGGGCTGGCGGCGGGGCCGGAATCGGGAAGCCGGGCGCCTAGGGGCGGGGGTGCGGTGCATGCTCGGGGTGATCGTTGTATATGCCAAGGAATTCCGGAGAGGTGCCGTCGGTCGCATGGTGAGTGAAGCTCGTCCAGAAACGAGGAAGAAGCGCGCGACGATCTGGGAGGTCGCGCGGTTTGCGGGGGTCTCTCACCAGACGGTCTCGCGATATCTGCGGAACCAGGACAGCGTGCGCCCGGCGACTCGCGAGAAGATCGACAAGGCGGTCGAGGAGCTCGACTACCGTCCCAACCTGGTCGCGCGCTCGATGCGGACCAATCGCAGCAACCGGATTGCCATCGTCCTGCCGGCGCTGACCAACTTCGTTCCGGTCCCGGTACTGCGAGGAGCCTCCCAAGTGGCGCGCGAGGCCGGCTACAGCATGGACGTCATGGGTCTGGAAGGGGACGCGGCGCGCCGCGCGGCGGAGGTTGTCGCCCTGCTCGACGGCCAGCAGGTCGATGGTGTCCTGTCGCTGACGCCTCTCAGCGAGGCCGTCATCGCGGCAGCCGGTGGCCGGCCCGTCCTGGTGTACGGCGAGTACGACGACAACCTGCATGCCCGCGGTCAGTTCGCCGACGGCGCTCCGGCCGGGGACATCGTCCGCCACCTCGCAGAGCTGGGCCACCGCCGCTTCCTCCACGTCGCGGGCTCTCCCGACTGGGCCTCCGCGCTCAACCGCCGCGCCGTCTACGAGGAGACGGTCGCCGCGCTCGGACTGGAGTCCTACGGCGTCCACGAGGGCGACTGGTCCGTGTCCTCCGGCTACCTGGCGGCCCAGGAGCTGCCCGCCGACTCCGGGGTGACGGCCGTCCTGGCGGCCAACGACTTCGTCGCCATGGGGGTGATCCGCGGGTTCCAGGACCGTGGCATGGACGTGCCCGGCGACGTGAGCGTCTTCGGCTGGGACAACGAGCAGTTCACCCAGTACTTCCGGCCCAGCATCTCGACGGTCGGCTTCGACCGCGAAGCGCTCGGCCGCCGGGCCATGGCCTCCCTGCTCGCCCTCGTCGCCGGCGAACCACAGTCCACCTCGTCCCCGAGCACCCCGTTCGAGCTCCTCTCCCGTGGCTCCAGCGGCCCCGCGCCGCACTGACCGGGCGCGTCATCCCGCCCCCGCCCCGTTGCGATGCGGCTCCACCCCTTGAGACCGACCGGCAATTGGGGGGTGGGTGAAGGGGCGGTGTTCGGGCCGAGTCCGGCAAGGCGGAGGAGGGAGCAGCAGCGGAGCTGCGGCGACTGACGACAACGCAGTCCAGGCGACAGCCCGGGCGCCGCGACGCCGCCCCCCAATTGCCGGTCGGTCTGAGTCTGGCGGCGACGGGGCGGTGGTCGCTGCCGGTGGCGGGCAAGGTCCAGGTCGCGGTGGCGCCGCGGCCGGTGAGGTGGTCGTCCGGGGTGGTGGGAGGGCGCTGGGCCAGCTGAAGCCGAAGCCGGCACCGGAGCTTCTTGTTCTGAGCACAGTCGGGTGGTCAGGGGCACGAGGGTGCGGTCGTGGCCAGCGGCGTTGAGGCGCCCAGCAGCACGACCTTGCGCAGGGGATCCTGGTCGATGGCATCGCGGAGCGGCGAGGAGACTCCGGTCGCGGTGCCGGACCTGGCTCTCGCCGAACGGGGGCCTGCGCGTCCAAGCCGCTCCCGGCCCCGTCCACGTCCCCATCTCGCCCCATACACGTCGCCCTCTCCGGGTCCGGCGCCCCGGTACCTGACGGGGCCGAGCAGCGAGGCCGCCCCGGCGTAGGACTGGGCCGCGGCCCGTGCTCGTCGATTGCGCCCGTTCGATGCCGTCAGGGGCCGCCCCCTCGGCCGACCGGAATCCCGAACGGATCAGGGGCCGCCGGCCACGGGGCTGGAACCGGGTCGGCCTGGGGGAGAATCCCGTCCACGCCTGCACCAGGCCGCTGGGCGGGCCGCGCGGCGCCGTAGGACGCGGTGCCTCGGTCGAGGCAAGGCGGACTTTCTTCGTCGACGTGACGGTCGTAGGGACTCCGACGAGTTCTCCGGTATCCGCATCACCCACCGGTCCCTCGCCATCCCCGACGCCAGGTCGTACCCTGTGGCCCTCGCGCCCCAGCGGCAGGCACCCCCGACCCTGCGAACCCGGGCGACCAATCCTGCGTGCCTGGGTTCGACCAACGTCGGGCATGCCCAGGTCATGGGCGCACCTACCTAAAAAGTGATCGATCACTCTTTAGCTATTGACGCCAAAGGTGATCGATCACTACGTTCGCTGCAACAAGCCGGTGAACGGCTTGTTTCCCCCATCTGATCCCGGTTGCCCACCCATACCCGGGGACCGGTTTTTCCGCGGCACACCGAGGTGCCAGGGAAGGACACCCATGACTCAGCGCCATGCAACCCACGCAATCAGACCCAGGCTCGTGGCGGGAGCCGCCGCGGCGGCCCTCTCCCTGGCCATGATCACTGCGTGCGGCGCACCGAACAGCACGTCCGCCTCCTCGAGCACGATCACTCCCGAGAAGCCCGGCAAGCCGATCGCCCTGACGATCCTGGACGGCGGCGGCGACCTCAAGGGCGGCGGCCAGTCCGCCATCGACGCCTTCGTGAAGGCCAACCCGGATCTGGTGTCCTCCGTGACGTACCAGACCGCGGCCGCCACGGACGTTGCCGGCAAGATCAAGGCCCAGCAGTCGGGCGGCCACATCGACATCTCCCTGGTGCTCGGCGGCGGCGACGTCCTCGGCGCCGGCGAGGACCAGAAGCTGTTCCAGCAGCAGCTGGACACCCAGGTCAAGTCCCTGCCGGACCTGAGCACCATCCAGGACGACGCGCGCTCCAACATCCAAAGGCTCGCGAACGGATACGGCCTCCTGGTCAACTTCGACCAGAACGGGCCGTTCCTCGACTACAACCCCACGGCCGTGGCGGCCGGCCAGGTCCCGACGACGCCGCAGGCGCTGCTGGACTGGGCGAAGGCCAACAAGGGCAGGTTCAGCTACGCGCAGCCGGCCAACTCCGGCTCCGGCCGCGCCTTCATCCAGGCCCTGCCCTACCTGCTCGGGGACTCCGACCCGTCCGACCCGGTCGACGGCTGGACCAAGACCTGGGCCTACCTGCAGGAACTGGGCAAGTACGTCAACAGCTACCCGGCCAGCTCGTCGCTGCTCGCCCAGCAGTTCGGCAGCGGCCAGCTGAGCCTCATCCCGACCGTTCTGTCCCACGACATCGCCAACCGCAAGGCCGGGACCTGGCCCGCCGGCACCGGCATCGCCCTGTTCCAGAACGAGGCCTGGATCAACGACGGCCACTTCGCGATGATCCCGAACGGCGTCAGCGCGCAGACGCTTTACGTCGCCCTGAAGCTGGAGTCCTACCTGGTCACCGCCGACGCGCAGCGGGCCCGTCTGACGACCGGGGTGCTGACCACGGCGAACAAGGACGCCACCATCGTGAACTCCGGCACGGACGTCACCGCGTTCGTCCAGCAGTGGGGCCGCCCCGACTTCTTCCCGAACGCGCTGAAGACCGGCGCCTCCCGCCCGCCGCTGACCCCCTCGAACCTCCAGAAGGCGTTCGACCTGTGGCAGCGCAACGTGGGCGCCAAGGTCGGTGGGTGAGCCGTGGCGACCACGACGACCAGACCGGCCGTGGGCTTCGAGAAGCTGTCGATGCGCGGGATCACCCGCGCCTACGGCAAGAACCCACCCGCCCTGGACCACTTCGACCTGGAACTGCCCCGTGGCGAGTTCGTGGCCCTGCTGGGCCCCTCCGGGTGCGGAAAGTCCACTGCTCTGGCATGCCTGGCCGGACTGCAACCGCTGACCGGCGGCTCCGTCTGGCGCGACGACGAGCGCATCGACATCCTGCCGCCGGAGAAGCGCGGCTTCGGGATGGTGTTCCAGAACTACGCGCTCTTCCCGCACATGAGCGTGCAGAAGAACGTCGAGTTCGGTCTCGCAATGCGCCGCATCGCGCGCAAGGAACGCGGCCGGCGCGCTCTGGAGGCCCTGCGCACCGTGCAACTGGCCGAGCACGCCGCCAAGCTGCCGTCCCAGCTCTCCGGCGGCCAGCAGCAGCGGGTCGCCATCGCCCGAGCCCTGGCCATCCGGCCGGAGGTCGTGCTGATGGACGAGCCGCTGTCCAACCTCGACGCCGCCCTGCGGATCGAGATGCGCACCGAGATCAAGCGGATCTACCAGGAACAGGGCCTGACCGTCCTCTACGTCACCCATGACCAGGAAGAGGCCCTGTCACTGGCCACCCGCCTGGTGGTGCTCCGCAAAGGCAAGCTGGAACAGAGCGGCACGCCCGAGGACGTCTACACCAACCCCGCCAGCGCCTACGTGGCCGGCTTCATGGGCTACCGCAACCTCTTCCCCGCCGCTCTCGACTCCCAGGGCCCGGGCCGCCAGGTGACCATCGCCGCCCACGGCGCGGTCGTCGCCGGCACCCTCAAGGGCGCCGGCCCCGTCCCGGCCGTCGGCGCGCAGGTCACCGTCGCCATCCGACCCGAGGACCTGCGGGTGGCCGTCGCCGGCAGCAGCAACACGATCGAGGCCGTCGCCGAAGTGGTCGAGTACCACGGACGCGAGCTGTCGGTGCAGACCCGCACCAACGACGGCGGCGTGCTGCACCTGAAGACCGACGAACCGGTCGTCGCCGGCTCCGTACTGTCCCTGACAGCGCGCCCGGACCGGATCCTGGTCTACCCCGGCGGACCCGACCCCACCACGGTGGTGGTGAAACCCCATGGCTGACCTCCCCGTCACCGCCGCACCGCGACAGCCGCTGCGCCACCGGCTGGCCGAGCACGGCATCGACCGGTCGCTGCTCCTGCTCCTGCCCGCCGTGGCGGTCATCGCCGGCCTGTTCCTCTACCCGTTCCTCTACGGCCTGTCGATCTCCTTCCAGCCGCAGAAGGGCGAAGGGATCTTCGCCAACTACAGCGCCTTCTTCTCCGACCCCTACCTGGCCGGGTCGATCGGTAAGACCCTGCGGCTGGCGGTCCCAGTGGCCGTGGTCAGCGTCGCTCTGGCCGCGCCGCTGGCCTACCAGTGCCGCCGTGACTTCCGTGGCCGCCGATGGGTCACGCTGGTGCTGATGCTGCCCATCACCTTCGGCAGCATCCTCATCGCGCAGGGCATGCCCCGGGTGTTCTCCCCGTACGGCTGGGCCAACCTCGCCCTCAAGGCCGTCGGCCTGCCGCAGGCCGACCTCATCTACAACTACCGCGGCACCTTCATCGCCGCGGTGCTGACCACCTTCCCGCTCGGCTTCCTGCTGATGGTCGGCTTCTTCGGCGGGATCGACCGGTCGCTGGAGAACGCCGCCGCCACCCTCGGCGCCTCCCGCGCCGCACGGTTCCGGCGGATCATCCTGCCGCTGGCGACCCCCGGCATCCTCACCGCGTTCATGCTCGCGCTCGTCGAAGCGTTCGCGATCTTCCCCTCCGCGATCCTGGTCGGCCAGCCCGACAACCAGACCCACGTCCTGACGATCCCGATCTACCAGGCCGCCTCGCAACACTCCGACTACACCCAGGCGTCCGCCATCGCCGTCGTGCTCACCCTCATCGAGCTGCTGATCCTCGCCGTGATGGTCACCGTCCGAGGGCGCTTCTACAAGGGCCCGGCCACGGGAGGGAAGGGCTGATGACCACGACACCCACCACACCCACGACACCCACCACACCTGCCGCACCCGCCGCACCTGCGGCTCCCGCACCGGGGCGCCCCCGGCCCCGGCCGACCCTCACCGCCGTCATCACCTGGATCCTCGCCGGACTGTTCGCCGCCACCCTGCTGGCCGTCCTCGTCTCCGTCGTGATCAGCTCCCTGTCCACCACCTGGAGCGGCAACTGGCTGCCGACCGGGTACACCTGGTCCTGGTTCACACAGGCGTGGCACCAGCCCGGTCTGGCCACCTCCATCGGCGTCACCTTCAAAGTCGCCCTCGCCGACGTCCTCCTCGCCCTGCTGATCGGCGTCCCCGCCGGCTACATCCTGGCGCGCAAGAAGTTCCCGGGCCGCTCGGCGATCATGCTGTTCGCACTGTTCCCGGTGATCCTGCCGCCACTGACCTACGCCGTGCAACTGGCCGCCCTCATGTACCGCATCGGCCTGGGCGGCACCCTGACCGCCGTGATCCTGGTCAACCTCGTGCCCATCCTGCCGCTGGTCATCCTGATCACGGTGCCGTTCGTGGAGCAGATCTCCCCGGACGTGGAGAACGCCGCGAAGGTCTTCGGCGCCGACAACCTGCGCCTGTTCACCCGCGTCCTGGTGCCGCTGCTCACCCCCGGCATCGTCGCCGCCGGCGTGCTGAGCCTGGTCCGTGTGCTGGGGTCGTTCGAGCTGACGTTCTTCGTCTCCAGCGCCCGCACCCAGACGCTGGTCGTCGCCATCTTCGGCGCGATGTCCGACCCGGGCGGGCCGCCCGCCGCCCTCACCGCCGCGATGACCGTCTTCTACATGGCCATCGCCCTCCTCGGCCTCGCGGTGAGCCTGCGGTTCTCCAACCCCGCCCAGGCGCTGTCCAAGCCGGCCGCCCACTGAAATGAAGGACTGACATGACGGATTCCCTCCAGCCCGTCCGCGTGGCGATCGTCGGCGCCGGGAACATCGCCGAGACCTGCCACATGCCTGCTGTGCGCGCCCAGGGCGCCGACGCCACCGCGGTGGCCGTCGTCGACGTCGACCTCGCCCGCGCGAAGGCCTTCGCCGCCACCTGGGGCATCGACGAGGCCTTCGACGACCTGCACGAGATGCTCCGGGCCACCCGCCCGGACCTGGTCGTGGTGTGCACCCCGCCGATCGCGCACCGCGACGCCGTCACCGCCTGCCTCGACGCCGGCGTCGCGGTGTGGTGCGAGAAGCCCCCCACGCTGTCCGTCGCCGAGTACGACGAGATCGCGCGGCACGAACGCGACGGCGGGCCCTACGTCTCCTACGTCTTCCAGCACCGCTTCGGCTCCGGCGCCCGCGCTCTGCGCGAGCGCATCCGCACCGGTGCCCTCGGCAAGCCCCTGGTCGGCATCTGCCACACCCTGTGGTACCGCGACGACGCCTACTACCAGGTGCCCTGGCGCGGGAAGTGGGCCACCGAGGGCGGTGGCCCCAGCATGGGCCACGGCATCCACCAGATGGACCTCATGCTGGCCCTGATGGGGGAGTGGGCCGAAGTCCGGGCCGCCACCGGCACGCTGGCCCGCGACGTGGAGACCGAGGACGTCTCCATGGCCCTGGTCCGCTTCGCCTCAGGCGCCATGGTCTCCATGGTCAACAGCGTCCTGTCCCCCCGGGAGACCAGCTACCTGCGGTTCGACTTCCCCGACGCCACCGTCGAGCTCAGCCACCTGTACGGGTACGACAACTCCCACTGGACCTGGACACCTGCACCGCACCGCAGCGGCGAGACTCCCGCAGCCCTCGGCGCCCCCGACCGTAACGAAGCCAGCTCCCACGCCGTCCAGCTCCGCTTCCTCATAGACGACTTGCGGCAGGGGCGCCGCCCCGAGGGCAGCGGCGACGACGGCCGCCGGGTCCTGGAGTTCATCGCGGCCCTCTACGAGTCGGCCACCACGGGACGCCCGGTCACCCCCGGTCGGCTCACCGCGGACAACCCCTTCTACCACTCCATGAGCGGCACCCCCGATCCCCGCACCGCGAAGGAGGAGCTCCATGCCTGAGACCCGCTTCCACATCGCCGACAGCGACGGCACCACGCTCGTGGTCACCGTCGACGGCACCGAGATCGCCCGCTACGTCTACCGCCCCGACGCCCCCGCCGAGGAGTCGCCCAAGCCGTACCTCTACCCGCTCAACACCCTCTCCGGAGCGCCGCTGGGCGTCTACCGGCCCTGGGACCACCGATGGCACAAGGGCCTGCAGATGACCTGGTCCCACCTGTCCGGGGACAATTTCTGGGGAGGACCCACCTTCGAGGCGGGGGCACCGGGCCACGGCTACGTCTGGCGTCGCAACCAGGGCAGCCAGGAACACCAGTCCTTCGAGGCCCTCGACACCGAGGGCGACGAGGTCACCGTCCGCGAACTGCTCCACTGGGTCGCGTCCGACCAGCAGACCTGGATCCACGAGTCGCGCACCCTGCGCTTCCACAGCGCGGACGCCGCCCGGGGGATCTGGGTGCTGGACTTCCACACCGACCTGACCAACGCCCACACCGAGACACTGGAGATGGGCAGCCCCACCACCCACGGACGCGAGAAGGCGGGCTACACAGGCCTGTTCTGGCGCGGCCCGCGGGCCTGGACCGGAGCCGACATCCTGGCCGACGGCGCCGACGGCGAGGAGCTCATGGGCACCGAAGGAGCCTGGGCGGCCATCAGTGGCGAGCACGACGGGATCGACGGAGCGGCCACCGTCCTGGCCTACGCCGGCACGTCCTCCGCCCCTGCACCGATCAAGTGGTTCGCCCGCAGTGACGCCTTCGCCTGCCTCAACCCCTCGCCGGCCTTCGACACCGAGATCAAGCTCGACCCCGGCCACACCCTGCGGCTGCGGCACCGCTTCGTCTTCATCGACCAGGCCACCGACCGCTCCATCCTGAAGCCGATAGCTGCCGAGTTCACGCTGTGACAATTCCTGCCTATCCCGAGTTCCCCGGAGCCGTCGGCTTCAGCCGCCTGAACGCCTACCCCTGGCCCACCGCCGACGACGCCCACGGCGGATCCCCGCACATGCATCTGACCTGCGCCGAGGCGTACATCGTCCTGCACGGCCGCGGCCGACTGCAGACCCTGAACCGATCCGGACCCACCACCCAGACCCTCACCCCCGGCGACGTCGTCTGGTTCACCCCCGGCACCATCCACCGCGCCGTCAACGACGGCGACCTCCAGGTCCTGGTCATCATGCAGAACAGCGGCCTGCCCGAGGCCGGGGACGCCGTCATGACCTTCCCGCCCGCGCACCTGACCCGCGACACCTACCCGGCCGCCGCATCCCTGGCCGGCGCCGACAGCACCCCCGACCCCACGCGGGCCCGCGCCCGCCGCGACCTCGCCGTCGAGGGCTTCACCACCCTGCTGGACCAGTGGAAGCTCGGCGACCGCCAAGCGCTGGAAGACTTCTACACCGCCGCCGCAAACCTGGCCGCCCCCCGGCTGGCCGAATGGGAACGCATCATCGAGGACGGCGCCGCCGCCACCGCCGAAGCCGCCCTCGCCAACATCGACGCCCTGCGCCACGGCGACACCTCGCACCTGGACCTGGCCTCCGTCCACCGCATCGCCGGCCCTCCCGGGACCACGCTGGGCATGTGCGGTTTCCTGACCGCGTACGACCCGGTACGCCGCCGGGGCCCCCAGCCCTGACCTGCCCGCCCCGGGCCGCGGGCAGGGGCGGGGTGAATCGCCGGATGAGGGCGGCACATGGGCTGGAAGGGGGGCAGCCGCTTCCCGCGTTCCCTGAACAAGCGACATCGCGCGCAGGGCGGCAGCGGCGGGGCTACGGTCACCGAATGGACGGCGCCCGCACGAGTACATCGGCCCGGGCGCACCGTTGGACAGCCGACCATGGGGGTACGCGTGAGCGCCTCAGGTCCGGCGAGTGATGGTGGTGTGGGCTGTGGACGTATCGGCCCGCCGACCCTCATCCACGACCACCCCTGACCCGGCCGGGCCCGGCCCCCACACAGCCCGCACGCACCCAGCAGGTGTCCGCTGCTCGGGCGGTTCGAAGGCCGAGGTCAGCGGTGCCGGTGATCGTTCGGAGCGAGTCGGGGGCCGAACCTGGGGGCCCGCACGCCGGCCGCCCGGATGATCCGGCACAGCCGGTGCCGCTGGCCGGCATACGGCTCAAGCAGTTCCAGCATCTCCGCGTCCGTGCTGCGCACCCTGCCGGCCATGGCGAAGCCGACCGAATTCGGCAGATGCAGGTCGCCGACGGAGACGGCGTCCGGGTCGCCATTGCAGCGCTGCAGGGTTTCGGCAGCAGTCCAGGGCCCGATCCCCGGGATCAGGGTGAGACGGGCGATGGCGTCGGCGGAGGTCATCGCGGAGGCCTGTTCGAGGCGCGGGGCGAGCCGGACCGCCCGGAGCACGGTTTCGCTTCTGTGCAGGTCGACCCCGGCGCGGTGCCACTCCCAGGACGGGATCAGCGCCCACTCGCGGGCGCTGGGCGGCACCCGCAGCTCCGGCAGTGGTCCGGGCGCGGGCGTGCCGTGGCGGCGCAGCAGGTAGCGCCACCCCCGGTGGGCCTCGGTGACCGTGACCCGTTGTTCCAAGATCGCGGGGACGAGCTTCTGTATCCAGTGAGTGTTGTTGTCCGGCCCCGGGGATCAGTCGAACCGGGCATCGGCTACGCGCGGAGCGCGAGCACGACCGAGCTCATCGAACGCCACCACGGCCTCAGACGGTGGTGACCCGCCTGCGACCGTAGGCCGGGCGGTGCCTTGGTTGTTGGCGCTGACGGCTACAGGAACTCAGCCAGGTCGGCGAGCAGGGCTGCCTTCGGCTTGGCACCGGTGATGGTCGCCGCGACCTGCCCGCCCTGGAAGACGTGCAGGGTGGGCAGAGACAGTACGCCGTACTTCACGGTCGTGGCGGGGTTGGCGTCGGCGTCGAGCTTGGCGATGATGATCTTGTCGCTGTGCTCGGCGGCGATCTGTTCCAGGACGGGTGCGATCTGGCGGCAGGGGCCGTACCAGGCGGCCCAGAAGTCGACCAGGACGGGTTTGTCGCTGGCGAGAACGTCGGCGGCGAAGGTCTCGTCGGTGACGGTGATGGTGGCGCCGGCCATGGGTGGCTCCAAAATCGGGCGGTCCCGGACGGTGTCGCGCCCGGGACCGCGGGGGAGAAGGGGGCGGTTGGCGTTGTGTCAGACGGCTGGTTCGAGCTCCGGGGCGTCGTCGAGGTCGCCGGCGGCCACGTCGGCCAGCGCGGCGAGGTGGCGCTCGGCGTCCAGGGCCGCCGAGCAGCCGGAGCCGGCCGCGGTGATGGCCTGGCGGTAAATGTGGTCCACCACGTCACCCGCGCCGAACACGCCGGGCAGGTTGGTGCGGGTGGAGGGCGAGTCGACCTTGAGGTAGCCCTCGTTGTCCAGGTCGAGCTGGCCGGTGAACAGTTCGGTGCGCGGGTCGTGGCCGATCGCGATGAACAGCCCAGAGGCGGCCAGTTCGCGCTCCTCGCCGGTGACGGTGTCGTGCAGCGTGACGCCGGAGACCAGCTTGTCGCCGTGGATCGCCGCGACCTCGCTGTTCCACGCGAAGGTGATCTTCGGGTCGGCGAACGCGCGGTCCTGCATGGCCTTGGAGGCGCGCAGGGCGTCACGGCGGTGGACGACGGTGACCGAGTCGGCGAAGCGGGTGAGGAAGGTGGCCTCCTCCAGGGCGGTGTCGCCGCCGCCGACCACGACGACGTCCTTGCCGCGGAAGAAGAAGCCATCGCAGGTCGCGCACCAGGACACGCCGCGGCCCGACAGCTCGTCCTCGCGGGGGATGCCGAGCTTGCGGTAGCCGGAGCCGGTGGCCACGATCACCGTCTTGGCGCGGTGGACGGTGCCCTCGGAGTCGGTCAGCAGCTTGATGTCGCCGGTGAAGTCGACGGAGACGATGTCGTCGTCGACCATCTCGGCGCCGAACTTCTCCGCCTGGGCCCGCATGTTGGTCATGAGGTCCGGGCCGTCGACGCCCTCGGGGAAGCCGGGGAAGTTCTCGACCTCGGTCGTGGTGGTGAGCGAGCCGCCGACGAAGATCGCGCTGCCGAACAGCAGCGGCTTCAGCTGGGCGCGTGCGGTGTAGAGCGCGGCGGTGTACCCGGCCGGGCCGGAGCCGATGATGACGACCTCACGCACGTCGGCGCCGGCGGTGTCCTGGTTGGCGGTCATGAAGATGTCAGCTCTCCGTCTGCTGCTTGGCGTTGATCTCGGCGATCAGGCCCTCGATCAGGCCCTTGATCTCGTCGCGGATCGGGCGGACGGCCTCGACGTCCTGGCCGGCCGGGTCCTCCAGCTTCCAGTCCAGGTACTTCTTGCCGGGGAAGTACGGGCAGGCGTCGCCGCAGCCCATCGTGATCACGTAGTCGGACGCCTGGACGGCCTCCGTGGTGAGGACCTTCGGCTTCTGGTCGGAGATGTCGATGCCCAGCTCGGCCATCGCGGCGACGGCCGAGGGGTTGATCTGGTCGCCGGGGATGGACCCGGCGGAGCGGACCTCGACCCGGTCGCCAGCGAGGTGGCGCAGGAAACCGGCGGCCATCTGCGAGCGGCCGGCGTTGTGGATGCAGACGAACAGCACGGAGGCGATCGGCGCGGTGGTCATCGTGGTTCCTTCGGTTGTGCGGACTTCCGCGCCCGGGTGCGGGCCGGACGCGTGGGCGGGCTATTTCGGCTGGGCAGGGACGAGGTCGGCGATCAGGGCCTGGACGCGGGAGCCGATCTGGTCGCGGATCGCGCGCACGCGCTCGATCGGGGCGCCGTCGGGGTCGGGCACCGGCCAGTCCAGGTAGCGGCGGCCTGCCGGAATGGGGCAGGCGTCGCCGCAGCCCATGGTGACCACCACGTCGGCTGCGGCCACGACCTCCTCGGTCAGCGGCTTCGGGAAGACGTTCTCGGGCAGCGGCACGCCCGCCTCGGCGAGGACCTCCGCGATGTGGGTGTCCAGGTCGACGGCGGGCCGGGTGCCGGCCGAGTAGACGAGGACGGCGCCCTTCGCCAGGTGGGCGAGGATCGCGGCGGCCAGCTGGGAGCGGCCCGCGTTGCCGGTGCAGACGAACAGCACCCGCGGTGCGTCGCTGGTGGCAGGCGCGCCGGTGTGGGCGAGGGCGGCTAGGCGCTCGTCGGCAAGGCGCTCGGCCAGCACGACCAGGTGGGCGCGGACGGTGGCGCCCTCGGCGAGCAGCCGGTAGGAGTCGTGCAGCAGCCGCTGGACGGTCTCGGGGGCGAACGTGCCGTCGTAGCGGAGGGCCAGGCGGGCGGCGCCCGCCGAGAGTCTCGGATCCGGCGCCGGGGGCGGGGAGTTGGTCATCTGGTCTTCCGGTCCTTCGGGGCAGCGGGTCGTGGTGGAGAAGACGCGCAGGTGTCCCCGGTGGCGGCCGGGAAGAAGGGGGCTCGCTTCGCGGGCCCGACACAGGTAACGTATCAGCCCATGGTGACATCAGTCGACAGTGACGTCTTGAAGGCTCTGGCCGACCCGCTCCGGATGCAGATCATCGCGCTCCTCGCCAAGGAGGCGCTGTGCACGACGCATCTGGTCGAGGAGACCGGTGCCAGACAGACCAACCTGTCGAACCACCTGAAGATCCTGCGCGACGCCGGGCTCGTGGACACCGAGCCCTGCGGGCGCTTCACGTACTACAAGCTCCGCGCCGACGCCCTGGAGGCCGTGGCCGCGGAGTTCGGCGGGCTGGCCGCCACCGCCCGCGAAGCCGCGGCGGAAGGCCGCAAGCGGTCCTGCTGACGTAACCCCTGCCCAACCTTTGGCGGCCTGCCCCGCCCCTGCACAGGAGTGCCCTGATGAGCGCCATAGACGAGGCCAGACCCGAGAGCACCGAGGCGGAGCCGCTGGCCGCCGAGCCGCCGGCGGTCCCGCTGCTGAACCGGGTGGCGGCCGAGCTGGTCGGCACGGCCGCCCTGGTCGCGGTCGTGGTCGGCTCCGGTATCCAGGCGACCGAGCTCAGTCAGGACGTCGGGCTGCAGCTGCTGGCCAACTCCCTGGCCACCGTCTTCGGCCTCGGTGTGCTGATCCTGTTGCTCGGCCCGGTTTCGGGTGCGCACTTCAACCCGGTCGTGACGCTGGCCGAGTGGTGGACGGGCCGCAAGGACCCCAAGGGCCTGGGCCCGCGTGAGGTCGCCGCGTACATCCCGGCGCAGATCGCCGGCGCCATCGGCGGGGCGATCCTGGCGGACGCGATGTTCGGCGAGGCGCTGGTGAAGTGGTCGACGCACGACCGCTCGGCCGGGCACCTGTTGCTCGGCGAGGTCGTCGCCACCGCGGGCCTGGTCCTGCTGATCTTCGGCCTGGCGAAGACCGACCACCTGCGGTTCGCCCCGGTCGCGGTCGCCTCGTACATCGGCGCCGCGTACTGGTTCACCTCCTCCACGTCCTTCGCCAACCCGGCCGTCACCATCGGCCGCGCGTTCACCGACACCTTCGCCGGCATCGCGCCCGGGTCGGTCCCTGGATTCATCGGCGTGCAGCTTGTCGGTGGGATCGTCGGCCTGGCGCTGGTCGCGCTGGTCTTCGACCACCGCCGCCGTACCGGCGCCGCGGCCGTTTCGAAGTGAGCGAGGTCCGGCGCACCCAGGTGCTCGTCGTCGGCGCGGGCCAGGCCGGCCTCGCCGCCGGGTACTACCTGCGGCGCGCCGGACTCGACTTCGCCATCCTCGACGCCGCCGTCACACCGGGCGGCGCGTGGCAGCACTACTGGGACAGCCTCCGCCTTTTCTCGCCCGTCGGATACTCCTCGCTGCCCGGCAGGCCGATGCCGCACCAGGCCGGGTTGGGGGCACCTCCCGGCCGCCAGGCTGGGGGAGAGTGGCCGGACGCCGCCCACGTGGCCGACTACCTGGCCGAGTACGAGAAGCGCTACGAGCTGCCCATCCACCGTCCCGTCCGGGTCCTGACGGTGGAGAACACCACCGACGGGGGCCTGCTCGCGCACACCGACGACGGCGACTGGCACGCGGAGGCGCTGGTCAGCGCCACGGGCACCTGGTGGCGGCCTTTCATCCCCGCCGTCCCCGGGCGGGAGCTCTTCGCCGGGCGGCAGCTGCACACCCGCGATTACCGCACCGCCGGGGACTTCTCCGGCCGGCGGGTCGTCGTCGTGGGCGGCGGGAACTCGGGCGCGCAGATCGCCGCCGACCTCACCACCTGTGCCGCCGCCGTCCGCTGGGTCACCCGCCGCCCCGCCCGCTTCCTCCCCGACGAGATCGACGGCCGCACCCTGTTCGAGCTCGCGACCCGGCGCGTCCAGGCAGATGGCCCGCGCATCAGCGACCTCGGCGACATCGTCGCCGTCCCACCCGTCCGCGCGGCCCGCGACCGCGCGCTGCTGCACGACCACCGCATGTTCGACGCCCTCACCCCCACCGGCCCGCGGTTCGCCGACGGCACCGTGTGGCCGGCGGACGCGGTCATCTGGTGCACCGGCTTCCGCCCCACCCTCGCCCACCTCGCCCCGCTGGGCCTGCGGACCGGCGAGCGCGGCCGGATCGATACCGTCGGCACTTGCGCGACGGCCGACCCGCGGATCCACCTGCTCGGCTACGGGGACTGGACCGGCCCGGCCTCCGCCACCCTCATCGGGGTGGGCCGAACCGCCCGGCAGGCCGTGGCCGAGATCGCGGATCGCCTGCGCTGAAGCGCTGCCGGACAGGCCCTCACGTGGTGAGGACCGCAGTGTCCACCCAGCGGGCCAGCACGCTGAAAGCCGCCAACTGCTCCAGGGCCTCGTGCTCGGGCAGCTCGGGCAGCCCGTCCTCATGGCTGTTGGGATTGCGAATCGCGGCGAAGCACCCTTCGGCGAACGCGGTCGCGCCGCGGTGCACGCTGCGGAAGGTGTCGCTGCCGTCGTCGTCCATCAGCCGCAGGCGCGGCTGGCCGGCCTTGGGCGCGTCCTTGGAGAATAGACTCTGGAACAGACCGGTCTCGCCGGCATCGCGGCGGGAGACCTTGTTCTGCGTCTCGGCATTGACCTTCCGGGCGGCAGCAGTGACCGCCTCCCGGAAGTGCCCGCTTCGCCACAGGGCCCGCGCACCCTCCCACACCCAGGGGTGCATCGTCGCGGCGCTCAGTTGCGGCGCGTCGTCACCGAGCTTCTCCCGGACCTCCGCGTCGCGCTGCAGCGCCACATCCGCGCGCTGGACCGCCTCGCGATGCTGGTACCAGCGGTTGACGCGCTTGTTCCGGTCATCGGGAACGTCGGTGCGCCAGCGCGGCTGGACCCGGTCGAGGATCTGCTCCACGACCTGGGCGCTGGCGACGATGTCCGCCTGCGAGCCGCGGTTGGACAGCTTGCTGCTGCCCATGACGGTCACGCCCGGCGGCGACTGCGGGCGGATCAGGTCGGTGAGCTCAAGGAACCGGGCGAACTCGGCGCGCGCCCAGTCGATGTCGATGGCCATCGCCGCATCATCCTCGCGGGCCCCGCACCAGCGCCAGTCACTTAACACCGGTCGGGACAGCGGACGGCTTGCCCTGTCCGATCGCGTTGCGCACCGGTGCCGGGACGTCAGCAGTCGACGATCGGGCTGCGGCGCTCGATCAGCAGCACGTCGCGCCAGGTGCCGTGGTGGCGCCCGATCCGTTCGCGGGTGCCGATCACGCGGAACCCGGCCCGCTCGTGGAGGGCGAGGCTGGCGGTGTTCTCGGGGAACACACCGGACTGGATCGTCCAGATCCCGGCCGCCTCCGTCGAGGCGATCAGCGCCTCCAGCAGCCGGCGCCCGACGACCCGGCCCCGGGCGGCGGGGTGGACGTAGACGGAATGCTCGACCACACCCGCGTACGCGCACCGGTCGGAGACCCCGCCGACTGCCACCCAGCCCAGCACCTGTGCGTCCCGGTCGAGCGCGACGAACCGGTGACCGGCGGGCTTGGCCGCGTCGAACGCCTCCCACGTGGGGGCAGTGGTCTCGAAGGTGGCGTTGCCCTCGTCGATCCCCGCTTGGTAGACCACCAACACCTGCTCCGCGTGGTCCGGGGTCATCGGGGTCACCGTGAAGTCACCGCGCACAGCACTCTCCCGTGTCCAGTGACGCCGGGTCTTCGCCGAGGATCGCCCGCACCGCAGCCGGGAAGACCGTCAGGCAGGTCCGGTTGACCGCGTAGCGGGTGTAGGTTCCCTGCCGCTCGGGCAGGACGAAGCGGACCTCGGCGAGGACCCTCAGATGGTGCGAGACGGTGGACTGCCCCACCGGCGACCGTTCCACGATCTCGCCCACGCTCACCGGCCGGCCAGCGATCGCCAGCAGGTGCAGCAGCTGGATACGGGTGGGGCCGGCCAATGCCTTGAACCACGCCGCGTACGTCTCGGCGGTCTGCGCGTCCATTAGTCGATGAATAGCGGGGCCGACAGTCCCGGGTGGATCGCGGCCGAAATGGTTCAGTGGGCGGTGGAGAGGAGGCCAGCCATGGCGGCGAGCACTTCGGGGGCGACGCGGTAGTAGACCCAGGTGCCGCGGCGCTCGCTGGTGAGCAGGCCGGCCTCGCGGAGTTTCTTGAGGTGGTGGGAGACGGTGGGCTGGGAGACGCCGACGTCCTTCCCCGACCGCGTTTTCGCGTTCGACGAGTTCGGACCGCTCGGCATACGCCCGACCGGCGGATCCTGCTAGGCCGAGCAGGGCCGGCCCGACCGGACCCCGGCGACCTACCACCGCACCCACGGCGTGACCTACTTCCACGGCTGCTACTCCATCGGCGACGACACCCTCTGGGGCGTCAACCACCGGCGCAAGGGCACCGCCAACAGCCTGGCCGCGCTCAAGTCCATCCGCGCCGCCCGCCCCGACGGCGCCCCGATCTACGTGATCATGGACAACCTCTCCGCACATAAGGGTGCCAAGATCCGCCAGTGGGCCCGGAAGAACAAGGTGGAGCTGTGCTTCACCCCGACCAACGCCTCCTGGGCCAACCCCATCGAGGCGCACTTCGGGCCGCTGCGGCAGTTCACCCTCGCCAACTCCAACCACCCCAACCACACCGTCCAGACCCGTGAACTGCACCGATACCTGCGCTGGCGCAACGCCAACGCCCGTCACCCCGACATCCTGGCCGCCCAACGCCGCGAACGCTCCCGGATCCGCAGCGAGAAGGGCATCCGTTGGGGCGGTCGCCCTCTCGTAAACGCGACAGCGGCCTGACCGTGGACGGCTGAACGCTCGTGGGCGCAGCCATAGCATTGCCTGATGCGCTACATCGACAACCGAGACGTCAACGAGGCCGTGACCGAGATGGTGCGGGTACTCGGCCCGCACGACGCGGAGGACTGGTCGGTGCCGGCAGGTTCGCTGGAATGGAGCTGCTGGACGACGGCCGCCCACATCGCCCATGACCTGCTGGCCTACGCCGGGCAGGTCGCCGCGCGCCCAACGGACGCCTACCTACCCTTCGACCTCGCCGTCCACTCGGACAGCTCTCCGTGCGAGGTGCTCCAGGTGGTCACCGCCTGCGCGGGGCTGCTCGGCAGTGCGCTGGCCACGGCCGGCCCGGAGGTGCGGGCCTGGCACTGGGGTCCTTGCGATCCGCCAGGCTTCGCGGCGATGGGTGTCGCCGAGGTTCTCCTGCACACCCGTGACATCACCCAGGGGCTGGGCGTGCCGTGGCTGCCCCCGGCCTCTCTTTGTGAGGCGGTGCTCCACCGCCTCTTCCCCGACGCTCCGCCCGGTGACCCGGCTCATGTCCTCCTCTGGTCCACCGGCAGGGGCGACCTGGACGACCATCCCCGCCGCACCTCATGGACATGGCGGGCGGCAGTAGCCGAGTGATCAGACCCACCGGAGGCAGACTGAGAGACACCCCCAACACGGTGAACCTATGCGGCCAGAGCAGTAGCGGCGCTGGTCGGCCACCCACACCCCGAGCTTGTGTCCGGACGGCGCGGTGTAGGCGTACCGCACGCGCACGTCCCCGAAGGCCCTCTTGTAGGCGAGCAGCTCCTCCAGGCCCCGCCGGAACTCGGCCCGCTCCGGCTCCAGGACCCGGGTCCGCACGAACGCCGCGATGACCGCCGGATCCCGCTGCGTGGAGAACTGCAGCAACTGCGCCTCACCCTGCCCGGAGCGCCGCTCCTCCGGGTCTCCGGCGTGCCTCGGCTCGCGCGGGGGCCGGCTCTCGGACTGCGGCAGCGCCAGGCTCGACGGCGGCCGCGTCGTGCGAGCCCAGCGCCATCAACAGCTTCGCCAGCCCGTCGAACGCCCGGAAGGAGAGCAGCTGATCTCCGCGATCCCCGGCACCGAGGATGACCGGCACCACGATGGTGGCGACCTTCCCACTGCCCGGCCTCATCCGCAGCGCCCGGCCGACGGCCTGCACCAGGTCCACCATCGACCCGCGCACGTCGGCGAAGAACACCGAGTCGCAGTCGAAGGTGTCGACGCCTTCACTCAAGACCTTCACCGAGGCAGGACGTAGCGCAGCAGCTGCAGCCCGTCCCCGGCGAGCAGGGAGGAGAAGTTACCAAGGGTCTGCCGCCGCTGACAGCGGCCACCATGATTTCCCCGTGGACGGCCAGCAGCGGAGTCACCCCCTGTGATCGGGAGTGGGGGCCGATCGCTGACGGCTCGTGCTTGTCCCAGCCGGGTCCTGGTCAGGCCGGACGGGGATCTTGGTGTCCGGTGGCGTGGTGAATCGTTCTTGCTGGAGCGGCGGTCACCCGGACCGCCCTTCAACGAGGGATCTCATGCTCATGACCCAGCCCGTCCGTGTCGTCTTCCGCTCTGCTACGCGCACGGCGCCCGCTTTCGGCGAAGGGCTGCGGGTGGCCCTGTACCAGGGACAGGGCCCGGTCGGCAGCCGCCAGGCGGTGGAGCAAAATCTGGAGCGCCTGGTCGAGGTGACCGCGCTGGCGGCGGACTACGGCTGCCAGGTGGTGGTGTTCCCGGAGAAGTACACCACCGGCTACGCCATCGACCCCGAGCAGTGCCGCCAGCTGGCCGAGGACCGCGAAGGCCCCTCGGTCGAGCGCGCCCGGCTGGCGGCCAAGGAGAACAACCTCGCCGTGGTCCTCCCCTACCCCGAACGCGACGGGAGCGACTTCTACGACTCGATCAGCGTGATCGCGACCGACGGGCTGGTGGCGGCGAACTACCGCAAGACCCACCTGTACGGGGCTGCCGAGCGGCGCAACTACTCCTTCGGTCAGGATCTGCCGCCCGTGGTCACCATGAACGGCATCGCGGTGGGCGTGCTCAACTGCTACGAGTGCGAGTTCCCACCGCTGTACCAGTACCTGGCCGAACACGGCGCCCAGGTCGTGCTCGGGCCCACCGCCGCCGACGGGCACTTCCGCCTGGCCGACGGCACCATGAGCCAGGTCCCCTACCAGGACGCCACCCGCCACATCATCCCCGCCATGGCCAGCATCTGGCGCCTGTTCATCGCCTACGCCAACCGCCGCGGCTGCGAACAGGTCCCCGCCGGCGCCTGGCAGTACCAGGGCAACTCCGGCATCTGGGCCCCCGACGGCGAACCCCTCGTCGCCGCCACCCCCGAAGACCGCCACCACGACACCCTGCTCATCGCCGACTGCCTCCCCGCCACCGTGCCGCCCTTCAGCCCCGAAGGCCACCACCCCACCGACAACCGCCTCGCCCTCAACCCCGTCCTGAAGCCTGCGAGCTGAGCACTCCCGGCATCGCAGAGCAGGTGACACAAGGAACGCGTCACACCCCGCGCTACACAGTGTGACCACTGGCGGCCAGATATCTCCCCACTCGCTGGCCGCCAGTGGGGAGATCCAACTGGCCACTATCACGCCGCTCGGCCACGGTGTGCTCGGACTCCAGCCAGCTCGTCCCGATCAGCTCCGGGGACGGGTGCAAGGCAGGTTCCTGCTCGTACAGCACCTTGGCCACGTCCCGCAGGCCGATGCTGAGCGTCAGCGCCTCCGCCACGAAGTGGTGGAACGGCAGTACCCGGCCCAGATCCCACTCGGCGGCAGCGGTCAGCAGAGCCGTCTGCAGGGCCGCCAGCCGGGCACCCCGGTACTCCACCGACATCCTGGCGTTGCGGGCCTGGCGGTCGAGAACGGCATCGATGAGGCGGGAGCGGGAGGTGGCGTCGAGCCCGTACGCGTCGACGTACTTGCGCGGCCTGGACGGTGGCGTGCGGCGCGCGGGCACGCCTGCCGCGCGGGGGCATCAACACCGCCAACAGCTGGAACTTCACTGCCGCGCTGCTTCAGGGGGTGTTCAGGCCGAAGGTCTGGTCGGCGACGTTACTGGCGCCGGGGCTGTAGATGTTGCTGTTGGTGGCGATGTTGTTGAACAGGGGCAGGATGCCGCTGAGGTTGATGGGCAGGATGGACCCGCTGTTTCCGCCTCCCGATCCACCGCTGTTGCCGCACCCGCCGCCCGTGATAGGCGCGGTGTCGGTAGCCGTGGCCTTGGAACCGTTGAGGTCGTCCGTGATGGTGGCGGTGTTGCTGACGCTGCACGGGGCGTCGGCGAGGACATCGACGGTGGCCTCCAGCGTGTAGCTCCCACCGGGCGAGAAGTGGACGCTGTTGCAGTCGAAACTGTTCGCGTCGTACAGACAGTTGCTAATGCTGATGTCCGTGCCGTTCGAGGCGGTGATGACTGGCCCGTAGGGGCGAACTGTGAGGCCGGTGGGCAGGAAGTCCGAGAGGCTGGCTTCGGTTGTCTGATCGCCGCTGTTGGTGACGGTGATGACGTACGTGCCCTGGCCGCCGCGGGTGAAGTCCCCCTTGTGCGTCTTGGTGATCTGCAGCTGGGCCTGGGCGTGTGCGGTGCCCGTTCCCAGCGCGAGGGGCATGACGATGCCGAGCCCCATCAGGGTGCACAGAGCGGACGCCCGTCGCTTGAACGTGTACCTGGCCATGCGTTTCTCCTGTCCTCGGACGAGCGATGTGGCCCAGGTCACGGCTCACCGCGGTTCTGCCGGGTCTGCTATGTACAAAACACGCCCGGCAGGACCGGATCACGGACCCGCGCCGACCGCTTCACTCGATCGCCACGCGGCCCCGGCCCGGCCCGCAAGGTGACGACGGGCCACCTCCGTTCACCCGGGTGTCGCATGCGGCTGGCTGAACCCGCCAGCTGGGGCGAGGTGCGCGCTGCCGCCCCGGCTAGGAGCGTGGGTCAGTAACGAGCAAGCGGCTCTGCTCGCGTGACCTGTGGGGCGGTCGCGGCGGCCCTGCCAGGCCCTGTGTGGGGGTGTGGCGGGGGCCTGCCCGTCGGGTGTCCGGCTGTCAGGGCTCGTGTCGCGGCCGGGAGGCCCGGCTGGTCAGCCGGCCAGAGCGGCGAGCCCTGATGTCCCGGCGTGGCGGAAGATCTTGCGGAGGTTGTGGCAGGCGGCGAGCAGGCGCCACTCGCCGCGGGCGCCGTCCTCGCCGCGCAGGAAGAGCTGGCGGCCGTTCTGGCAGGTCATGATCTGGCCGAAGACTGGTTCGACGATGGCCTTGCGGCGGCTGTAGGCCTTCCGGCCTGGCTTGGTCCGCAGTTTGCGGGCCATGCGCTCCTTCAGGGTCGCGTTCTTGGGGATGCGTCCGCGTGGTGCGGGTTGGACCTGTTCGTCGTGGCCGAGCCGACCAGTAGCCATGAACGTGTCGGTGCCGCAGGCCAGTTGGCGCTCCTGCGCGGCTTCGAGGTTGGTCTCGGAGCAGTAGCCGGCGTCGACGTGGGCCTGCTTGGGGTGGCGGCCGGTGTTCTGTGCGGACTGGTCGAGCATCGTGGTGTAGTTCAGCGCGTCGGAGGCGTTGGTCATCACGTCGGCGGCGGTGATGACCTGGTGGGCCTCGTCCACGACGGCCTGGGCGTTGTAGGCCTGGATGTAGGCGCCGTCGCTGTTCTTCATGATCCGCGAGTCGGGGTCGGTGAAGTTGGCCTGGGCCTTCGGTTTCGGCCGGGCCTTGGCGGCGGCCTCGCCGGCGTCGATGACGGCCTGCTGGTCGCTGGTGCCGGTGCGCTGCCGGCGGCGGCGTTCCTTGTCCTCGGCGTGGCGGCGGGCCTTGTCGGCGGCCTCGGCCTCGATCTGGGCGCGGGCGGCCTGCAGCCTGGCGAGGCGCTTCTCGCGCCGGTCGAGTTCGGCGGGCAGGTCCATGTCCTTGCCGTCGACGCCGAAGGTGGCGTCCTCGGCTTCGTCGGTGGCCTCGGCGTCGGCGAGCAGGGCTGCGGCCTTCGCCTCCAGCGCGGCGATCTCGGCCTCGACCTGCTCTTCCTTGTCGACGAGGCGGCCGTAGCTCATCGCCTTGTGCTTGGAGGCGTTCGCTTCGAGCTTGGTGCCGTCCAGGGCGACGCGGCCCATCTTGACCATGCCGAGCTTGGTCGCGAGGTGCAGCGACTGGGTGAACAGGTCGGCCAGGGCGTCGAGGTGGCGACGGCGGAACCGGGCGATCGAGCGGAAGTCCGGGGCCTGGTCGGCGGCCAGGAACCGGAACGCGACGTCGTCGGAGCACTTGCGCTCGATCGCCCGCGAGGAGCGGACGCCGGTGGTGTAGCCGTAGATCAGCAGGCGCACCATCAGCCTGGGGTCATATGGCGGGTAGCCCCGCTTCTCGGTGTAGTCGGCCAGGATCGGGGAGAGGTCGAGTACCTCGTCGACCAGGTCCGCCACGAACCGGGCGAGGTGGCCCTCGGGCAGCCAGTCGTCCAGAGACGGCGGCAGTAGCAGGACCTGATGCGGATCGAACGTCCGGAACGTCTTGTCCACCGCTGCCGCACGACCCGGCGCCCGCTTCACCTCGACCGGCTCGATCTCGAACAGCCCATCCCCACCACGCATACCGGGATCATCCCGCATGAAAGGTCACGAGACGCAGGCGGGTTGCCCGTTACTGAGACACGCTCCTAGCCCCCGGCCCCGCTACGCCCAGCGCATGCCGAGTTCGGTGAGGCGGGCGGCGCGTTCGGTGGGGATGTCGGCGCGTCGGCTGCGGCTGTTGGCGATGAACAGGCCGAGACTGACTTTTACGGTGCTGCCGTCGGCCAGCTCCAGCGCCTCCTTGTGCTTGCGCGGGGCGTTCAGGTGGCCCTCCCGTTCCGGTACTGGGCGGCTGCGGCGAGGTTGCGCCGCTCCTTCTCCGCGTGGCCGACCTTGGCCGGCGGGAGCTGCTCGGCGGCCAGCGGCTCCAGCCCGAGGACGTGCTCGCACAGCCACTGCTGCGCCGGTCCGAGCTTGTCCCAGCCGACCCGCTGGGTACGCGCCCACGCGGCGAGGTCTTCGCCCTGGACGACGACGCTGCCCGGATCACCCGTCAGGGTCCCGCCGGCCTTCACGTGCCGCCAGGCGAGCGCGAAGCACCGCTGCCATTCCACTGCCCAGGTGGGGCACCATGCCGGGTCGATGGCGTCCAGGGCGGCCTTCCGGTCGGCGGTCAGCGCCCCTGTCCAGTCCAGACCCTCCTCGCCGGCTTCTGCGCGGCGTTCCAGTGCCTCGGTGCGCCGCTGGGCGGTGCGCAGGTTCTTCATGATGGTCCCGACCGGCCGCCCGCCCCAGACGGCCTCGTTCGGCGGGCAGGCGTGCCCGTGCTCGGCCGCATAGCCGGCGACCGCGGTCAGGTTGTCGGTGAAGGCGGAGTCGAACGCCGACCAGACCATGCCGAGGGCGTCCAGCTCCTTGACGCGCTCGGCGTCCAGGACGTCGGCGGCCTTGTTACCGGCGCTGGTCGGCCACCCACACCCCGAGCCGGTGCCCGGACGGCGCGACGTAGGCGTAGGCGACCTTCACGTCCCCGAACGCGGCCTTGTAGGCCAGCAGCTCCTCCAGGCCCCGCCGGAACTCCTCCCGCTCCGGCTCCAACACCCGGGTCCGCACGAACGCCGCGACCACCGCCGGATCCCGCTGCGTGGAGAACTGCAGCAGCTGCTCCCCGGCCTGGCCGGAGCGGCGCTCCTCAGGGTCGCCGGCATGCCTCGGCTCGCGGGCCGGCCTGGTCTCGGACTGCGGCAGGGCCAGGCGCTCGACGGCGGCCGCGTCGTGCGAGCGCAGCGCCATCAGGCGACGACCCTGCGGCGGTCCTGGTGCCCGGCAAGAGCCTCGCCGAGGCCGCGAAGGCGATGGAGGGCGAGCACATCGTGAGCGTCCACTGGTCGGCAGGGCTGTTCGGCCTGTCGCTCCCCGGCCGGCGCACCTACATGACCCGCCTGTTGGACAGCGAGTTCCCGCAGATGGGCAGCTTCTTCGACGGCGACTGGCCGATGACGATCAACGTCCCGGTCGCCGACGCCGTCGCCGCCATCCAGCGCGTCGCCCTGGTCGCCACCCGCAACACCCCCGTGCGCCCGATCGTCGACCCGGGCGGTCACCAGCTGCGCGTCGAGGCCGGCTCCGGCGACGACGCCCAGGCCTCGGACCAGATCCCACAAGCCGTCAGGAACGATCCAGCCTCACCCATAACTCCCCATGGCTGATCCAACGTTCCGGCGGCCACATAGGACACGCTGTTAGAGAATAAAATCTCGCCAAAAGGTGACAGTTACTTGAGGGCGAGCGTCATATTGAGGAGTTTCGGATTCTTCGTCAAATTCGTTTCCGACATAGGCGATCAGATTTTCTCCGTAGGGCACGATATCGGTTCCCCAAATCGACAAAATAGGGTGCCTGGCATAGCCGGGGCCTGCCGGCAGGAATCTATGCCCATACACGGGAGCTAGTCTCGGTGCTTCTTTGAGTAGATTCCTGGAAAGCGAAATTGCAGCTTCAGGATCGGCGGGACGCAATCCCCATTCGGGTTTCCAGAGTCCAATTTCAATCTCACGTGCAACGCCTCTTTCAGGCCATGAGAGGTGTTTCCGAAGAAGATCCGGACCGCCATTTCTCCAGTCTGGCCAAGGATTATTCCAGCTCGCTCCTTCCCGGGGGGGCGAACTTACCGGCAGGCCTACGGAGAGAAAATCTCGGTGATCCTCAGCGAATTGAAAGCCGTACAGTCCTTCAATTTCATCAAACTCTGCATCGCTGAGGCCCTGCTCTATGGTGCAGCATCCAAGTCTTGCCAAACGGTGCGCGGCCTCGGCGCCTAGTTGGTGTCCATCGTGGTTCGTCACATGATGATGATAGCGTGCGCTCATGGCTTGTGGTGCGCTTCGTGTAGATTGAGCTGTGACTTCCAGAAAATCTCCAACCTCTCACGGAAAGTCAGAACGCGGCATGAGCCTCTTGAGCCTTGATCATGTATGAGAGTCCGTCTGCGGCTGGTCTTTCTTAACGCTCCCTCTCTATTGGCGAGGTTTGTGAAGCCTAAGGGCTGTCCCGTTTAAGCAGGTGAGGCGGCGCTGACGGTCGCGGTACGGTCCCCGGGTGGAGCTTTTGAACCTGGCCTGCCCGCTGCACGGACCCGGCATCGACCCCTCGTCTTTGGTCGGCAGGCGCCTCGTCCAGGTGCTGGCGTCGTGGCAAACATACGATGGGCGGCCCGGCGACAGCCCGGTCGAGGTTTGGCTGATCGATGATCGAGACAGGTCCACCAATATCGCCAGCGGCACGGACTGGTGCCTCATGGTCGAGACCTCTCGGCCGGATGATGGCTTCGACATGGGCGACTGGGGTCGGATCGACGTGCTGCCCGTGCATGACGAGACACCCTTCGAGGTCCACCTGGGGGAGCCCGTAATCGGAGTCCGCCAGGAGTGGGAGCCGGCAACAGGGCGCGTGGCACTGAGCTGGACTTCCCATCGGGAAGCGTCCGCTGCGAGAGCTGGAGCGGTGACCCCTGCGCGACTGCCGTCTCAAGGGGGACGGCGTTCACCACGCCATGCTCGGCATCGCCCGCCTGCACAACCTCCTCCAAGCCGCGTGAGCCGGGCGGCCGCCACGCAACCCACCGCCCGAGACGCCCCGAAGATCAATTACGGGACAGCCCTTAGGGTCGACAACAGCATCCTGCTACGTGGATCTAGCGGCCGGACATTACCTTCTGGAATGACTTAATCCGGTAGACCGCCCGCTTTGCCGTTAAACGATGCCTGGCGCGGCCTGTGTCTGCCGCAAATTTCTCCGCATCAACGCGAGAGCCATTAGTTAAGGGGGCTGATCCGCGCTACCCAATTGGAAGATAATTGGGGTGATAGGAAAAGGTCTAAGGGCTTCTCTGGACCTGTGGGCCAGGAGGCGTTGGCCTAGGTGTGCAGGTGCTGTCGGCGGAGTGCCGTGAGCTCATTAAGAGATCGTCTCATTTGGTGAGTCTGCGGTGGCAGATGAGGGTGGCGGCGATGGTGGCGAAGGCTGCGAAGTGGTCGGCCTTGCGTTCGTAGCGGCGGTGGAGCCGGCGGAAGCCTCCGAGCCAGGCCATCGTCCGTTCGATGGTCCAGCGGTGGCGGCCGAGGCGGGTGGAGGCCTCGACGCCGCGGCGGGCGATGCGGTGAGCAATCTGGCGGCGTCGCAGGTAGGCCCGGATGAAGCGGTGGTCGTAGGCTTTGTCGGCATGGAGTTTGCCGGGTCGCCGGCGCCTGGGGCCGCGGCGGGACCGGATCGGCGGGACAGCCTCGACGAGCGGGATCAGGGCCTGGCTGTCGTGGAGGTTGGCCCCGGAGATCGCAACCGAAAGGGGCAGACCGGTACGTTCGGTGAGCAGATGGATCTTCGAACCGTACTTGCCCCGATCTACAGGATTCGGACCTGTCAGATCCCCTTTTTCAGGGCCCGCATGTTCACCGAGTCGACCGCGCAGCGGGACCAGTCCAGCTTGCCCCGGGCGCCGAGCTCGTCCAGGACCAGGCGGTACAGCTTGGCCCACACCCGCGCCGCGGTCCACTCGGTGAAGCGCCGGTGCGCGGTCGGACCGGACGGGCCGAAGCACGGCGGCAGCTGAGCCCAAGTACACCCTGACGTTGCGACGAACACGATCGCGGCCAGCACCTCGCGGTCCCCATGTCGCCGCCGACCGCCGCCCTGCGGACGCGTCGGCGCCGGGGGCACCACCCGCTGGAACAGTTCCCACAACTCGTCCGGCACGAGACGATCCACGATCAGCACACCCGGAGTCTACTCAAACGTCCAAATGAGATGACTTCTAAGGTGTTCACCAGGCCGCGCCCAGCCTGGTTTCCGGTGCTCGCCAAGGCAGCGGATGACTGCTGTGGCCGGGCCTGGACCCGTCCAGGCCCGGCCACCGGGAAAATCCTCCGCTTGTGCTGACGCGAGGGCCCCGTCGTCCACTGGGTAGCCAGGGGCATTGCCCCGTATGCACAACCTGCCCTCGCCGGCTGAGTGAGCAAGTCCCCCAGGGCCCTTGCTCTGGCGCTACAGAACGGAATACGAGACAGCCCTTGAGGAGGGCTGGGGACTGGAGCGGCAGCTGATGCGCCGTTTCCAGTCCCCAGCCCTCCTCAGAAAAGCATTTTCAATATGACAGGGCAGAAGATTTCTCTTCTCCAGTCATGATTTGAGTAGGGGTGGCCTGGCAAACAGTGAGGCTAGCGCCAGCCATTATCTGGGAAATGGGGGGCATCGAATTTATGGATTGTTTCATAATGATCCTTCGAATAACCCATGACGATTCGACCGTCTGGAAGCGTCTTCTGCAGAATGCGCGCATTTCCTGGGTCCTTCGCGGCAGGAACGAGCCATTCCTTGGCGCCTTGCCAGAAACTATTGTGGCCGTCATCTCCTCTGAAAATCTTCTGCTGACCCGCTTGCGGGTGGCCCTGCTCGTACACCTGGGGAGTTCCCCTCCCCGCCCGGATCTCCTCGTACTCCTCGATGAATGTTTTGGGTAACTTCCTTGGCAGGGAATCCGACAAGCGGCCATTACCACCCGGGGCAACTATGTAGCTTCTGATGCCGCGCGGCGTTTCTGCGCTTGTCATCGAATTCCAGAATGGTCCCTTCGAAGAAAGGAATCCGGCACCAATTTTCCCACCATTGCCATTGGCGAGGCGATCGGCGCCAGCCTCCATGCCAATTGCAACCAGGGCCGTACCTAGAAGCATCCATATTTGTGTGGCTTCGTCGTCTGTGCAGGCACCCGGCGTGAAAGCGCAAACGTCGACGGCGAGGTGATATTGGGAAATTGGACTATGGTAGGCGTCGATCTTTTTCGCTGCGAGCGAGTTATAGGCCTCGATAAATTTACTCGGCGCAGAAAAGTTAACCGGCAGGGCTAGACTTTCGTCGACGATGATTTGATCGTCGACGACTTCGAATCCGCCGCGTTCACCCCGCTGATCCTTGTCCACATCCTCGGGCGTTCCATGCAACCAGCTCATCCGCCGCAACCCCGACAAGACCACTATCAACCTCGGCACCGACGAACTCACCCTCGACACCGCCACCAAGACCAACCCGATCGGCACCCGGTACTACCCCATCCCCGGCGGCATGACCATCGTCCGCACCGGAGCCGGCACCGCCCCGGGCACCTTTGGGAGAAGTGCGAGCCGAAGTCGCCTTCCTTGGGTACGCTCCGGGCGGGGGCTTTGCGTGGTGATGTGGTGCCACCGAAGAATGCCTGGCAGCCGACGCAGCTGGCATATGCCTGCGTGTGTTGGTGTTCAGTGCGTGCGCCATCCCCTCAAGCTGCCCTGAGCTGTTCGTGGCGAAAGGGCATGGTGACAGTTGGTCCCGCAGGTGGGACGATTTTTTGCTTCACGCCAATCGAGGGGGCGACGAGTTGGAGCGTCTGGGGGCGGACGAGCCTGAGCAGATCGGGCCGTACACACTGCTCGGAAGACTGGGGTCCGGCGGGGCGGGCACGGACTACGTGGGCCGTTCAGCGAGCGGGTTGATCGTCTCGGTCAAACTGATCCGGCCCGACCCGGCCGAGGACAGTGGGTTCAGGCAACGGCTTCGGGATGAGGTAGCGGCGGCGCGCGGGTTGCCGGATACCTTCGTCGCTCGGGTGGTGGACGCTGATGTAGAAGGTCCCGTCCCATGGGTGGCGAGCACGCTGATTCCGGGCCTGTCCCTGCGTCAGGCAGTGGGTACGCAGCAGCATCTGCCTGAGTCCACCTTGCGTGTGCTGGCCGAGGGTCTCGCCGGCGCGCTGGCCGCCGTGCACGAGGCCGGGGTGGCCCACGGCAGCTTGCAGCCGGACAACGTGGTGGTGGCCGAGAGCGGGCCCTACGTCGTCGGCCTGGGGGTGCCCCGGCTCCTGGAGCCTTTGCTCTCTGAGGGTGCGACTAGGGCAAGCGTCGGCCTGGCGGGCTATATCGCGCCCGAGCAGGTCTCGGGGCAGGCAGGAACAGCTGCTGGCGACATGTTCTCCCTGGGGGCGACCCTGGTCTTCGCGGCGTCAGGACGGGATCCTTTGGGGCCTGGCTCCGGTTTCAACGTTGCGGCCCTGCCGCCGTCGCTTCGGGAGGTGGTCGCGGGCTGTCTCTACGACGAGTCCCAGGCCCGCCCGACAGCCCGGCAGTTGCTGGACTACCTCGGCCGCCAAGGCGTACCACCAGTGCCTGCGAACGCCTGGCTTCCGCTGCCGCTCGCGCAGGAGGTAGCAGCCGCCAACCGCCAGTGGGCATCTCCGGCCGCCTTTACAGGCGGGAGCACGGCGTTGGTGCCCGGCACAGGGCGCGGCGGGATCAGCCGGAGGACTCTGATCATCGGCTTGGCGGGTGGCGCGGTTGCGGTCGGAGGCGTCGCTGCCGCCGTGGCCGGCCTGTCCGGCGGTTCGCCCACCTCGGCTCCTACTGCGAAAGGCGGCTCTGCACCGACATCAACCTCGCCAGGTGGATCACCCAAGGCTTCGGGCCCGGCAACGGTCTCCCCCTCAGTCTCCTCGTCCCCATCCTCGTCGGAGCCGCCCCGGATCGAGCTGGCAGCTCCGGAGGCGGTCCCGGCGTGGTCGGTTGTCGTGGAGGCGAAGCCAACTGCCGTGGTGGCATCCGACAAAGTGATCGTCCTTCTCTCGGAGAAGGCCACCACCTTCCTGGACTCCGCAGGCAAGAGCACGTACAGCCCCCTGCCGGTGGGCCAGTTCAGTTCGAGCTACAACTCGCTGGCAACGTTCGCCGACGGTGTGCTCTACATCCTCGGCGACACAGGATCGAAAAGCGGATACCAGCTGGGCGCCGTCGACGGTGGCACCGGCAAATCGAAGTGGGTCGTCAACGGGAACGACACGGAGGGAGACATCCGCAATGACCCGTCGTATGTGGCGGTGAGCGGAAGTGTGGTGTACGTGTGCGGGATTAAGAGCAGCGGTATGGACTCCCTGGCGTCCGGCTACATCTGGGCCTTCGACATGAGTACCGGCCGCAACCTGTGGCGGACCACCGGTACCGACATCGCCAACGTTCTCATCCCTCCGTCTGGCCGCTACCTGCTCGCAGGGGCTCCCACCGAAGTGGACGGGAGGAACAACCAGGTTCAGATGATCGACGCGCAGAACCAGGGGGCGCGGGGCTGGAAGATGCCGGTGCCGCACGCCCTGTACCAGCAGGGGCGGCCGATGACCGCGTTCGCCGGTGGGCTGTTCATCTTCGGGGATGAGCAGATTCTGGCTGTCGACCCGGCCACCGGCAAGGAGGCATGGCACCTGAGCGGGGGACCGGAGCAGCCCGACGTGCGCTTCGGTTTCCCCACGCCGAGCCTCGACGGCAAGACGGTCTACATCCCGGTGGGGGAGGACCTGGTGGCGACGAACACCGCCGACGGCAGCGTCAAATGGATCGCACACCTCCCCCCGCTCACCAACTTCAAGGCCAGCCTCGCCTTTTCGGGGGTCAGCGCCGATCTCCAGTGCTCCAGTGACACGGTCTTCGCCACCGATGTGAAGGGCACCTTGTGGGCCATCGACGCCGCCACCGGAAGGGCCCGGTGGACCTACAGCGACCCCGGGCAGCCCGCGGTCGGGTTCCTCTGGACCGTCGGCGGCGACCACGTCTACATCTCATCGAACTTGACGGTCACCGCCATTCCGGCGCACAAGCCGTAGACAGCACACGACGCCAAATCTCACTGGGGGAAATCATGGAGACAAGCCTTGAACTGGCCACGCTGGCATCGGTCGCCTCGGCGCGCCTGATCGACATGGTGGCGACGGACGGCTGGGCCGCCGTACGTGCCGCAGTGTCATCGCTGTGGCGCCGCTCGCACCCCGAACGGGCAGAAGAGGAACTGGGCGAGGCGCGCGACAGGCTGCTCGCGAGCCAGGGGGGCGGCGACGACCAGAACCTGCGAGCGCTGCTGGTGGCGGTATGGCAGGCCAAGCTCGCTCTGCTGCTCGCGACCGAGCCGGACCTCGCCGACGAGGTACGTCAGCTGATCAGCGAGGAACTGCGTGGCAGCAGCCCGGTGGGTCAGGTGGTCGGCTCGCTGAACCAGGAGGCCCACGTCACCGACGGGGACGCCTACCTGGCCGGCCGCGACATCACCGTCACCCGGGACGGCCGGCAGTGACGGAAGGGCCCACCCCGCCGCCCAGCGACGAAGTGGAGCCCTGGCAACCCCGCCACATAGAAGCCCACGTCACCCACGGCGACGCGATCCTGGCCGGCCGGGACGTCAACATCCGCTACGAGGACGGAACCCGCCGCACACTCCCGGGGCCAGGCGCCGACGACGACCCCCCGTGCCCGTACCCGGGTCTGAAATCCTTCACGGCGCAACACGCGAGGTGGTTCTACGGCCGGGACCGGATGGTGGCGGCCGTCTGCGCCCGGCTTGCCGACCAGGTGGACGACGGCGGTCTGCTGTGTGTCATCGGCGCCTCCGGTACGGGGAAGTCATCGCTGCTATCCGGCGGGGTGCTCCCGGCAATCGCCGAGGGTGCACTGCCCGCCGGCGGGTCACGCTGGTGGCCGCGGATCACGCTGACGCCGACCGCGGCACCAGCGGAGGCACTGGCCGCCGCCGTTAGGATCCCGCCGGAAGAGGTGATACTTAGGACCGCGGCCTGGCGGGCCGATCCCGGCCAGTGCGTGGCCGACCTACGCCGGGTGGCCGGCCCCGGCCCGGGGACCTCGGGCACCGTGCAGGTGCCTTCGGCGGGTCTGGTGATGGTGATGGACCAGTTCGAGGAGACCTTCACTCAGTGCCTTGACGACGCCGAGCGGCGATGGTTCATCGAGGTCTTGGAGCGGCTCGGACGGAAGGCGGCACCCGGTGAGCCGACCGTTCTCGTCGTCCTGGGGGTGCGGGCCGACTTCTACGCGGCCTGCACGGCCTATCCGCAGCTGCACAAGGCTCTGGCGGACGACCCGGTGCTGATCACCCCGATGACCGAAACGGAGCTCAGGCAGGCGATCCGCCTGCCCGCCCGGGACGTGGGACTCGAGATCGAGGACGGCCTGGTCGAGGTCCTGCTGAGCGAACTCGGGGCTGCGGGGCAGGCCGCAGATGCCGTTGACGGCTGGGAGGGCGCCGGGCAGGCGGGCAGGTTGCCGTTCCTGGCACACGCGCTGCGGGCCACGTGGCAGGCGCGCAGCGGCCACATCATGACCCTGGACGGGTACCGCGTCACCGGTGGGATCCAGAAAGCCATCGAGCACACGGCAGATCAGCTCTTCAAGTCCCTGCCCGAGGGCGGCGGCGAGGCGGCGAAGTCGGTGTTCCTGCGGCTGGTGGTGGTCGGCCGCGACGCCGACGATGTCCGCCGCCGCGTCGACTACCAGCAGTTGCTGCGCGAGTCGCCGGACCCCGCGCTGGCGAAGGAGGTCGTGGACGTCTTCACCGAGGGCAGGCTGCTCACCAAGGACGAGGAATTCGTCGCCATCACCCACGAGGCGCTCATACGAGCGTGGCCACTCCTGAGTAGTTGGATCGGACACGACCGGGCCGGGAACCTGGTGCGCCAGGACCTTGAGGAGGCGGCCCGAGCCTGGGACGAGGCCAGCCGGGAGCCGACCTCCCTCTACGGGGGGAACCGCCGGGCGGCAGCCGACGCCTGGGTCGAGAAGCACCCTGGCGAGATCAGCGCCACCGCACAGGCATTTCTTCTCGCCGCCGACCGCCGGGAACGCCGTGCGGTCCGCGTGAGGCGCAGAGTGATCAGTGCTCTCTCGGTACTGCTGACAGCCGCGCTCGGGGCCACGGGCATCGCCGTCACCCAAACCTTCCGCGCTCAGGACTCCGCCGCCGCCGCACTGCGCGAACGGGACCAGGCCATCTACGCCCAGGTCACCGCGGAAGCCCTCCAGCTCATGGACAGTGATCCTTCCCTGGGCGCCCAACTCGCCCTGGCCGCCTACCGCATGAAACCGAACCCGGATGCGGCGTCACGACTGATCAGCACGGAGAACACCCCGCTGGCCACCCGGCTGCGCAGCCCCTCGGGCCCGCAGGGATCCGTCTACACGGTGGCCTACAGCCCGGACGGGCACACCCTGGCAACCGGGAGTGTCTATGAGAACACCGTGCGGCTGTGGGACATCACCGACCCCGGCCGTCCGCGCCTGCTGGTCCCGGAGCTGCCCCAGGACAGTTCCGTCGACTCGATCCTGTCGTTGCAGTTCAGCCCGGACGGGAAGACTCTTGCTGTCGCCGGCCACGTCGGCAACCACGACAGGGGCAGCTGGGCGGGCGGCGGCTTCGTGGATCTGTGGAACGTGTCCTCACCGAGCCGCCCTGTCGCGCTGGGCAGGCCGGTGACCACGGACCTCAGCGCCATCCAGACGCTGGACTTCAGCCCGGACGGGCACACCCTGGCAGTGGGCAGCGCCGACTGGACCGTCACCCTGTGGAACGTGACACGCCCCGGGGCCGTCACCTCGCTCGGCCAGGTCCTGACGGGGCCCGGGTCAGCCGTCTATTCAGTGGAGTTCAGCCCGGACGGCCACACCCTCGCGGCCGCCGGCGCCGATGGCAGCGTCACCCTGTGGAACGTGACACGCCCCGAGACCGTCATCCCGCTCGGCCAGGCCCAGACGGCATCCGACCAGGATGCAACCGACGTGGCGTTCAGCCCCGACGGCCACACCCTCGCGGTCGGCAGCGCCGACAGCACCGTGCACCTGTGGAACGTGACCGACCCCTCGCGCCCCACATCCCTGGGCCAGAACCTGGCCGGGCCCGCCAACAGCGTCATGTCGGTGGCGTTCAGCCCCGACGGCCACACCCTGGCCGCCAGCAGCGCCGACAACACCGTCCACCTGTGGAACGTCACTCTTCCCAGCCGTCCCTCGCCGCTGGGCCGGCCACTGACGGGGCCGAGCCAGCCCGCCCTGTCGGTGGCGTTCAGCCCCGACGGCCGAACCCTTGCGGTAGGCAACGCCGACGGCGCCACCGATCTGTGGAGCCTGCCTGCAACGCTCCTTGCCGGAGACGGCGGCAACGTCGAGGCAGCGGCATTCAGCCCGGACGGCCGCACCCTCGCCGCAGGCAATCAGAACGGCACGATCAGCCTGTGGAGCACCACCGACCCCAACCACCCCGCACCGCTGGGGCCACCCCTGCCCAACTCCACGCAGCCCGCCCTGTCGGTGGCGTTCAGCCCCGACGGGCACACCCTCGCCGCAGGCAGCAAGGCCGGCGAGGTCACCCTGTGGAACCTGACGGACCCCCAGCACCCCAAACCGCTCGGACAGCCGCTGCAACGCCTCGGCGGCTCGGTCCACACGGTCGTCTTCAGCCCGGATGGCCACACACTCGCCGCTGCGGGCGACGCCCCCATCTCCGGCGACATCCTGCTGTGGGACGTGAGCGACCCGAGTCGTCCGACGGACGAGACCACCGTCTTCGGAGACGACACCACCCACTCGGTACTGTCCCTGGCGTTCAGCCCCGACGGAAACGTCCTGGCCGCCGGCGGCGACAACAGCAACCACACCGTCGGCCTGTGGAGAGTGGGCAGGGAAGATTCCCCTGTTCGTATGGGCCAGCCCCTGGAACAGCCCGGCTCGACCAGTGCCTGGGTCGCCTTCAGCCCCGACGGCCGCACCCTCGCCGTCGGCAACAGCAGCGGCACCATCAACCTGCTGAACACCACAGACCCCCACCACCCAACCCCCCGGGGCGAGCCCCTGCTCCTGCCCGGCCCGCTATGGTCAGTGGCGTTCAGCCCCGACGGCCACACCCTCGTCGCCAGCGGCCAAACCGGCAACGGCACCATCAGCCGGTGGAACGTGACCAACCCGGACCACCCCGAGCCGATCGGCCAGCCACTGACCGTCACCACCGGACCCGTCGCCATCGTGGCCTTCAGCCCCAACAGCCGTATCCTCGCCGCCACCACCGACGACGGCGTCGTCGGCCTGTGGAACCTCACCACCGACGAAGCCATCCACCGGATCTGCGAGACCAGCGCAAGCGCGCTCAGCCCCCAGCAGTGGAACCGCTACATCCCCCAACTCCCCTACACCCCACCGTGCCCGGCCACCACTGCCGCCAACACGACAGCAGCAACGCCCCCGGCATCCTCACAGGCTGCCAAGTAGTTGATCTCGACGGGACGCCGGTGACAATGCCGGGCAACACCAGAGGCTCGGCGCGGGTTGGCTGCACTGGATCGACGGTACCCGCCACCCCACCATGCAGCAGGAGAAGCTGCGCCTGGACGCACTCGACGTGCAGACCACCAAGCGCGACTGAGAGCGCAAGGCCAAGCAGTTGGCGCAGCGCGGCCGGGTCTCCGGTGTCAGCGCTCGGGTCGGGCGGACGATGACGTTCGAGATCCAGGGCTCTGACGCGGTCCGGGCCCGCGACGTCCACCTGAACCTCTCGGGCGAGCAGGCCGCCGCCCTGGCCCGCGCCGAGGACGAGGAGGACGTGCGGCAGGTGATCGGGGAGGCCCTCGCCGACTGACCCTGCACCACGGCGCCGGCCTCGCCCGCGGCTGGACCGAACGCGACGTCGACGGCCAAGGCGGCTGGGCGGCCCTGATCGAGGGACGGATCGTCCTCGGCGCCGGCCCCGACGGCCGGCCGCGGCCCGTCCTGCACGCCGAGGCCTGGGAGGCCGGATCAACCCTGCACGCCGCCCTCGCCCAGCACCCCGCCCGTCTCGACCACGGCCAGGACGAGGAAGAGGCCGACGACCAGGACCACGGACTGCTCGGCGACGCCCGCGGCCGGGTCCGCCGCCGGGCAGCCGGGATGACCCTGGACAACCTGCAGCAGGCCCTGGAACAGGCTCGGTTCGAGGAACGCTGCGCCGACCGGCACGCCGACGCCGAAGACGAGGCTGCCTTCGCCACCGCGGCCGACACCCTGGCCGAGAGGCAGCGGGTACACGACCACACCGCCGCCACCGGCGCCGAGCGCTACGACCCCGACAACGACACCGCCCTCCAGCACACCCTGCGCCGTGAGCACCACCGCCGCGACATCGCCGACCGCGCCGCCGAGGCTGCCCACAAAGCCCGGGAGACCACCGACGCCGCCCACCGCCGCCTCGCCGGGTCCGCCGCCCAACCCCTCTACACCGCCCTCGACCGCGCCGGCCTTCACACCCTCACCGACGACGACCACCAGGCCGTCCGCGACCTCACCTGCCACCTCGACCCCGCCACGCTGCGCCAGGTCATGAGCTGGCTGGAGCGCACCCGCACCGCGGCCCTCGCCCTGCGCGGCGCCGAGGCGGCCCCGCCCGCCCGGCCCGTCGTGCAGCGCAGCCACCGGTTCTGACAAGCCGCAGGGCGCCGGCGCCCTGCGCTGTGCCTGCCGGCGCAGCGGGGCCAGACGCGGCCCTGCAAGGGCGCCAGGAGGCGTGCCGGACGCCGGGCTGGACCTGGCACCGCCGATGTGGATCCGGGGCGGAGCGGACCGATACGGCGAGTCGTCACTGATGGCAGGCCGGCCGCGGCGATCGCAGGCGGTGCTGGCCGGGGAATCGTTCCGCCGTCGGGCCCCTTCGACCTGGCGCAGGGGCCCCTCTCCCAGCCGCGGCCGAGGCTGACGGACGGCGAGACGAAGGTGGTCCTGGTCCGGCATCACAGCTGCCGGACCAGTCCCACCACGGATTCCCCCCGCGGCCGTCCAGCCGGGACGGCCGCTCTGCAGGGGCTCAGCCCTCCGACTTGTTCGGGTCGGAACGCTGGTTGGCGAAGAAGTCCAGCCTCAGTCGTTCGCCGGGCTCGTCGGTGGAGAAGACTGTCCGCTCGTAGAGGCCCTTCTGGCAGATCAGCGACTGCTGGGTGGGGGACAACTTGAACGAACGCCGGTCCTGCGCGGGCTCCTGGAACCACTGCATGACGGGCAGGACCAGGTAGCCCTCGGCCGAGCTGTCCTTGCTGTAGACGAGGTCCGTGATGCCCTTCAGGACGACTTCATGGGTGAGGGACTGGACTGCTCCGGCCGGGTCAGTAAACGACACCCTCCAGGTCCAGTGCTGGCCCGCGGAGAGCTCGACGTCATCCGGGACCTTGCCGTCCCAACCGAGGAGGTGTTCGACGCCAGGGCCTACCAGGATCCGGCCCCACTGCACGTCGCCGAACCACGGCGAGGCGGCCAGAAAGCCCTCGGCGATGGCTCGGGTCTCGTTCAGAGACTCGGCCGGGGGTCGGCTAACGTCTCGTGGCAGCGCTCGGCGCGCGTGCCCTGGCGGGCACCACGAGACGTTAGCCGACCCCCGGCCGCGTCGAGATGGCGTCCCGAATCATCGAACCAGTCCTTCTTGCCCTCGCCATCCTCGCCGTCCGCAGTCGCGTCAAGCGGTAAGGGCATGGGCTCTCCCCTCTCTGTCAGCCTTGGGTGAGACATCCCGCTTTGTCGGGTTAGGCTGAGAGGGCCCGAGTAGGAGTTCCACCCCTGATGACCAGTACCAATCCGTCCGCTGCCGACCCGGCTCCCAGGCCGAAGCGCCGCACGTTCAGCCCCGAGTACAAGCTGCGGATCGTCGCCGAGTACGACGCCGCGCCCGAGGGTGAGAAGGGTGCGGTCCTGCGCCGCGAGCGCCTGTACCACTCCCACGTCACCGAATGGCGGACCGCGCGCGATGCCGGCGCCCTGGAGAACCTGGTCGACCGCCGCACGAGCCCGGCCCGACCGAAGAAGTCCGCCGCCGAGGCCGAGAACGAGAAGCTGCGTCGGCAGGTGGAACGGCTGGAGAAGGAACTCGCGCGGAACAAAGCCGCGTTGGAGGTCCTGGGAAAAGCGTCGGCGCTCTTGGAAATGATCTCCGAGAGCGCGGACTGAGGCGCACCGCCGATCCCGTCATGGACGAGGCGTTCACCGCCGTCGAACACGAGCTGGGCACCACGGCCGCATGCCGGCTGACCGGCCGCTCCCGCGCCACCCACTACCGCAGGCTGAAGCCCACGCCCGTGCGCGAGCCCAGGTCACCCCAGGTCCAGCCGTCGGCCCTGACAGCCGAAGAGCGCAATGCGGTAATGGAGTTGATGAACCGCCCCGAGTACGCCGAGCTGGCGCCCGCGCAGATCTGGGCCCGCGAGCTGGACACCGGGCGCTAACTACTGCTCGGTCTCCACGATGTACCGGATCCTGCGCGAGCGGGGGCAGCCCGGTGAGCGCCGCCGCCAGGCCGCCCACCCGGCCAAAACGGTGCCCGAACTGGTCGCCGACGGCCCCTCCCAGGTCTTCACCTGGGACATCACCAAGGCAGCCGGCCCACGCAGGGCATCTGGTACCACGCCTACGTCATCATCGACATCTTCAGCCGCTACATCGTGGCCACACCGTCGAGCTGGCCGAATCAGCTGAGCGGGCCGAGGAGTTGATCCGTGAGACCCTCGCGCGCAACGGCATCGTCCCCGAGACCGTGCACGCCGACCGCGGCACCTCGATGACCTCCAAGAAGGTCTCCCAGCTGCTGATCGACCTCGGCGTCACCAGAAGCCACTCGCGCCCGAAGGCCTCCAACGACAACCCCTACAGCGAGGCCCAGTTCAAGACCACCAAGTACATGGCCGACTATCCCGAGCGGTTCGACTCCCTGGCCCACGCCTGCGAATGGTTCGACGCCTTCACCTCGTACTACAACCACGAGCATCGGCACTCCGGCATCGGACTTCACACGCCCGCCAGCGTCCACTTCGGCACCGCCGAGGAGATCCGTGACCAGCGGGCCGTCACCCTCGCCGAGGCCTACGCGCGGCACCCCGAACGCTTCGGCCGCCGCCCCAGACCACCCGAGATCCCGAAGACAGCGTGGATCAACGACCCCGCCAAGCGCAGGGAACCCGCACCACAAACCTCATAGCGTCACGACCGTCTCACTGGACTTGAAATCTTCCGCCCGGGCGCGCGTCGCGCCGTGGCTGCGGGCGGGCGGTGCGACGCGTCTGACCTGTACTTCCCCCGCCGGGGTCGCGGCCACGCCAGCTATGGGGGTGCTGGTGGCCGGTCGTTGTCGTGGCTGGGCGGGGGGTTGAGGGCGTGGCGCAGGGCGGGCAGGTCGGTGAGGGCGGCTTGTTCGGCGAAGCGGGCGAGGAGGCGGCGCAGGACGTGTTCGTCGCGGTCGTGGACGGCTTCGGTGAGGGCGGCCAGCAGGGACGCCCGGGTGCGCGGGGGATGCGGGGCGGGTGCGCGCGCTCCTGGTGCCGGCTGTTGCCCTTCCACCTGTCGGTCCTCCCGTTCGTGTTGCTGTGCCGGCCTTTCGCTGTTCGGCCGAAGACTACCTTCCCCTCGAACAGCGAAAAATCTGTGCTGGCCGGAGTAGACATCGCTCGGTGTCGTGGTTAGTGTTTCTCCCGTAGCAAGCAGTCGAGCGGTACCCGGCAGACACGAACTGGCGGGTAGTAGGACAGAAGTTCGCAGGTCGGCGCGGTGGTGGGGTTCTGAAGCCAGAGCGGTTGCAGTTCGGCGACGGGACCGGCGGCCGGGCCGGGCGGCCCGCAGTGATCAGGGGCCGCCACCCAGCGGTACCGCGGCAGTTCGCGGGTGAGCAGTACGCAGGACATGCGCCGGGCAGGTGGGCGTGACGCGGTGCGGCGGCAGGGTTTCGGAGCCAGAGCGGTTGCAGGACGGCGACGGGACCGGCGGCCGGACCGGGCGGCCCGCAGGTATCAGGGGCCGCCACCCAGCGGTACCGCGGTAGGAGCAGTACCCGGCAGGTCGAAGTTGAGGTTGCAGTCGCAGTACGCGGTATCCCGGTGAAGGCGCCCAGGCTGCGGGCGCGCGTGCCGGGCAGGTCCGGGCAGTGGGGTTCCAAGCCAGGGAAAGTGCAGGACGGGCGACGGGGCTGGCTGCCGGACACGGTGACCCTTCGAGGCCGCCACAGCAGTACCAGGCAGTTGGCAGTTCAGCAGTACCGAGCAGTACCCGTGTTGAGAAGAACCAGCAGTACCGAGCAGTACGCAGGTCAGCACACACAGAGGATGAACGGAGGGGACAGAGCGCCATCAGGATCGCCCGGCCCGTGAGGCAGGTTCGTCCGGGCGGACACCGCAGACCCCCCAGTTACGAAGGACGGTGGTTTCCGGTCACGCATACGCGATCCCCGCACGCCCCCTCCCCCGGGGCAGTGCGGAACTGAAAAAAGCCGGCCCGAGGCCGGCAGATGGTGATGTATCCCTTCGGGGCCCCGGAGCCGCCACGGCGCCGGGGCCCCTCCACGCGTCCCCGACCCCACACAGAAGAGGTGCAGTGACCACGGCAACCAACCGGCCCCACAACCCCAACCCCAACACCTCCGGCCCCAGCACCCCGGGCCCGAGCTCCTTCGACGACGACGACTACCCCGCCTACACCATGGGCCGCGCCGCCGAGATGACCGGCACCACCGCCGCCTTCCTGCGCGCCCTCGGCGAACAGGGCCTCATCACCCCCCTGCGCTCCGACGGGGGCCACCGCCGCTTCTCCCGCTACCAACTGCGGATCGCGATGCGCGCCCGCGACCTCGTCGACCAGGGCACCCCGATCGAGGCCGCCTGCCGCATCGTCATCCTCGAGGACCAACTCGAAGACGCCCTGCGCATCAACGAGCAACTACGCCACGACGCCGGCGACCCGCTCCCGACCGCGGACACCTGACGCTCCAGCAGAAGACCGCCCCGCCCGGCCCGGAGCAGGCCGGGCGGACCACTGCCGAGCCGCGGCAGGAACGCGCTCACACCCGCGGCCGCCACGCGCTTCCCGTTCGGCTTGCATCTGTGCGAGCCCGGCCCGCGCCGCTGGTCGGGGCGCTACGGTTGCCATCCGCCCCGTGTGCGGGCCGGCTGGTGATCGCGTCCGCTTCGCGGGTGCACCCCCGGGCCGCGGAGATCGTGGCCGTGAGGACGTACCCGATGACTACGCATCCGCCCCTGTTCAGTGTGCGGTTGCGGCCGGGAGGGGGTGATCCGGTGCTGGAGGCGGTGGGGGAGTTGGACCAGTACACCGGTGGGCTTTTGGATGCGGCGGTGGACGGCGCGCTGGACGCCGTCCCGGCGGCGGGGGAGCTGGTGTTGGACATGGCCGGGGTGAGGTTCTGCGACTCCGGTGGCCTCAACGCTGTCCTCCGCGCTCACCTGCGGGCCCAGGCAGCAGGTGCGGTGCTCCACGTGGTGGCGCCGACCGCCCGGGTGGTGGCCCTGTTCGGGCGCACCGGGGTGAACCGGGTCCTGCGGGTCAGCCCCCACGCGCCGGCTTCCACCGGACCCGGGCAGGTTCACCCGTCCTGTTGAGCCCCCGCCCCCACGCCCCCGCCCGCAGGCTGCCGCCACGCGGGTCGCAAGCGGGGGCCGGCTCTGTGCGCCGGCCCGCTGAGTCCGAGTGAGGCACTCCTCCGGGCCCGGCCACCTCACGGCCAAGGCCCCGGGGAACCGGCGACATCCGGGGCATCCGCCGGTTGGGCGTGCCGGATCGCACCGGCCCGCCTGCCCCCTACGATGACGGCAGTGACGAACGACCACCTCGACGACGTTGACGAGCGGGCACTCATGGTGGCCGAGCTGCGGTGTGCGTGGCAGCAGGCGAAAACCCTGTGGAGCTCGGACCCCACCGACCCCGGCGCCTACACGGCGTTCATCCGGGCCGGCACCGCGCTCTACCAGTACAAGCCGCCCGACGCCCCCGCGCCCGCGCCCGCGTCCGTCCCGCGCGTGGTCCGTGGTACCGCCCGCCCCGGCTATCTGCGGAAGAGCCCGCTGGGCCACGCCCCCCAGGGCTGGCCCGAGCCGACGGGAGCCGGCCGACGGCGCTGATCGCGCTCCGGTCCCGGACGGGGGTAGCGGGTCGCCGTCCCGCGCCAGTCGGCCCGGACGCTGCCCGCGGGGGTGGTTCGCGAGGGGGAGGTGGTCGGGGAGGGCCGGCCGCGGGCCGGCTGCTTGTCCGGCCGGGGGTTTGGTCGGGTCTGGTCGTACGCTGGTCGGACAGGGATGGAGCGCGTCCGCCGGGCGAGGCGGACGCCGCGCGAACTGTCGGGAGAGGGTTCCGAGGGTTCGCACGCCGGGCCCGGCGAGTGCCGACGGTGTTTGCCGGCCCGGTCCCGCCCGTGCGCCGCTCACTTGCTCAGCGGGCCGACCAGACAGTCGGGGGCGTGCCTCGTCCACACGATCACGCCGCCGCCCTCGCGCACGTCCCGGCTGCGCACGGCCGCGCAGCACCCGGCGGGCGGCAGGCTCTGTCCGGCCGGTACGGCGCCGCCCGCCCTCGGCGGCGCGGCGGCAGCCCGCGCTGGACCCGGCGCCGGCCGCGCGGGGCGATTCTGCGGCACGGGCCGCGGCTCCACCGGTTCGACGGGCAGCCCCAGGGCCCGCAGGCGGCTACGACGACGGTTACGACGCTCGGACATGCCGAACACCCTGCCCGCCCCGGCCGCTCCACCGCCGAGCTGCGCCCGCGACACGCCGCCCCGGCCCCGGCGGGCACCCCGGGGTGGCGAAACGGGTCCCTTCGGCCCTGCGGGAACCTGCGGGCCGCGCCGTACGGTGGATGGACCAGCCCAATGCCAACCCGGCGCGCAAGATACGTGCCGGCGACCGTTGACGAAGACGCGACAGGGGGAGAGGGCGTGAGCCACCCCACCGACTTCACGACGGCCCTGCACGGCACCACAGCCGGCCCGATCGTCCAGGCCGTCGGCGAACTCGACCTCGACGCCGCCACCACCCTCCACGCCGCGCTGCGCCGCGCTCTCGCCGTCGACCTGTCGGCCGTCGTCCTGGTCATCGACCTGGCGGGCGTCACGTTCTGCGACTTCTGCGGCCTGGGCGCCCTGCTGCGCGCCCGCATCGAGACCGAGCGGTCGGGCGTGACCTTCCACCTGGCCCGTCCCACCCACGCCGTGGCGAGGCTGCTGGAGCTCACCGGCGCCGACCACGTCCTCATCGTCGAGCGGCACGAGCCCGCCGTCCCGCACCCCCACGCAGTCTGACCCACCGGGCAGCCGCCCCACCGTGTGAGCGGGGGTTCTCACGGGCCGGCCCTCTGTCGTCAGGCTTGGCTGGTATGTCGGTCGCGGGACTTTTCGCCATCCGCCGCCGGCCCGTGCCGGGTGGTTTTCCGGTTAGCCGGTCCCGCGTGGTCGTGCGAGCACCGTACCTGCTGGCGTTTTGGCTCGTTGGGCGGCGTATGACAAGCAGATCGACGGGTTCGGGCGATGTGACGGTTGTCATCGCGCAGATCGTGGCGGCGCTGGGCGCCGGGGCCGGCGAACGGGTTCGGGGGCTGCTGCCGCGCCAGGGGGCGCGCGCGGGCGCGGCGGCGCTGTACGCGCTGCGCCGTGTGCTGGCCGGTGACCTGCCCGCCGGGGCGGTGCCGGGGCCGGTGGGTGGAAGGGCGCCGGCCGGGGACGGCACCGGCGGCCCGGGCACCGGGCGCCGGTGAGCGCGGATGTGCTGGACCTCCGGCAGGCGCCGCAAGGCCGGGTCGCGCGAGGGCATCCAGGCCCTGGCGCGGCAGGCGAAGGACTGGAGCCGCCCGGCGCCCGAGGACCCGCGGGAGTGCCGGCTGCTGAGACGGCTGGAACGGGCGCGCTCCCTAGTGCCCTGGCCTGGGCGTGTGCCCGCCGACGGAGGCGCACCGCAGCCTGGGCGCGTCCTCCTGCCCGTTCGGGCGCCGGCCCCACCGGAACGGCGCGCGAGGGCCTTCTTCCTGCAGGTCGTCACCGCGGCGATCGGCCTGGTCCTGGTGGGCGTCCTGCGGGGGAGGTTCCTCCTGGCCGCCCTCGGCACCGGTCTCCTGGTCGCCACCATGGCCTTCCTCGCCGCATCCGCGTGCGGGGGCCGGCGCCCTCGTCGCTGACCCGCAGCTGCGCCGCCTTGGGTTGCACGGCGACGGGGGCGAACACGTGGCGAGGGGCCCGGTCGCCGGGGTGGTCGAGCACCGGGACGGGGTAGGTGGGCAGGCATGAAACAGCCCATACCAAGCGGACACGAGTTCGGACACGGCCATCCCAACGGAGTTGACGGCCGAACTGCTGCGCCAACAGACCGCCGAGGCCTGCGCCCACCTGCGTGAGCAGGCCGCCCGCATGCACGCCGGCCTGCCGCCCGATCCCGTCTCCCAGCCTCCTCCCCGCCGCGGTGGCCAGGAGGTGGGCGGCTGACCGGCCGCAGTACGCCGTCGGCGCCAGGCTCTCGCGCACCCGCAGGCCGAACGCGATCCTCGTGCCGTCCACCCGACCGCTGGCGGCCAGGACGAGCAGCGCGATGCGCCGGATGTTCGCCGAAGCCTCCGCGGGTCACAGCGCCTCTTCCTCCCGGAACGACTTCCAGGTCGGCCGTGGCAGTGCTGGCCGCGGTAGGCGCTGATCCAGTCCAGTGCCCGCCCGCGCTACCGGGGATGTCGACCAGCTCGTCCGCCCGCGCCGGCGCGAGCCCGGGCCCCCGGGAGTTGCCGGCCTCGTATCGGCGTGGATCTCCACGTTTGAGGAGCCCGACGGTGTTTCCGCGGTTGGCCACCGGGGCCCGCACCAGTGCGTTCCCGCCGCTGTTCTGCACCTTCTGCTGCTGGGTGCGGATCACGTCGCCGTACGGGGTGCCGCGCAGCCAGATGCGTTCCCGCCAGAGCATCGCCCTGCCCCGGCTGCGCCCGCCACCGGGAGGGCGAGGGGCGGCCCGTCGTTGCCGCCCGGTTTCCCTGCGCTCACCAGCGACTCCTCACTGCTCGATGCGCTCAGGACTCCGCCCCCGGACGGGTCACAGCGCATCAACGGGACGCTCCACGTCGCCTACCAGGTTGGCGACTGCCTGACTGACAGTCAGCTGTCCGGTCGTGCCGGCGGGCGGATCAACCGCGGGAGCGTGGAGGGTGTCGGGCGTCGTGCCGGGGCGGGGCCGGGACTCCCGTCCGTGCGCCGGTGGCTGGGTGTCTTCGGCGATCATGCGCTCACTGTAGGAAACCGGCGCCGGAGTGCGGCCGACGCCGCACCCGACCCGCCGCCAACCTCATCGCCGCGGGCAGCCGGATCCCGCTCCGCACCCCGTCTGTCCCTGAGCCCGCCGCATCCTCTCGCTGGTGTCGCGCCTGGGTCAGCTCCAGCGGCCACGCCCTCCCGGACTCACACCGCCGGCTACGCCGGCACGGTGCCTGCCGCCGGATCGAGACGACGCGCTGGTCGCGGGAGCGATGGGCATTCCGCTGGAGGTGCCGGCGCCCGCGAGCGGCGATGCGGCCCGGGGCGCTGGCGTCGGCCACAGGTGGGATGACCGGTCGGACGTGAGCCCCGGGCATTCGCCGGTCAGGTCCGGTGCAGTTGATACGTCAGGTGATACGTCAGACCCGCTCCCGGGCGAGGAGACCGACGCTGTAGCCGTCGTGGTCGACGACCGGCCAGGCTTCCAGGGCGCGGGTGCGCATGGCGGTCTGGGCGGTGCTGGCCGGCATGGACGTGTGCGCGAACGGGCCGCGGTCGTGGACGATGTCGTTCACCGAGGTCCCGCCGGCGTAGGTCGCCCGGCGGTAGGGGCCGAGCTGTGCACTGGTGAGCAGGCCGGTGCAGCGGCCGTCGTGTCCGCGAACGAGTATGTGGCCCACGTGGGCGCTGCGGAGGATGTCGCTGGCGGTGTCGACGAGGACGTCGTCACTGATCTGCAGGTCCGGCAGGCTCATGCGGTCCTGGACCGTGGCGCGGTCGTCGATCGCGGCGACCGGGACGATGTCGCGGACCGGCACGTCGTGCAGCGTGTTGACGGATCCGGCCGGGAGCGGCTGGTAGGTGGTCATCAGTTCGTCCCTCGCACGATGTGCTCCGTCGGCCGGGTTGCCAGCAGGTCGCTGGCGGTGAGGGTGTTCGCGGGGTCGGCTGCGGTGGCCATCAGGTTCGCGGCCTCGGTCGGGCCGGTGTGCGGGGGGACCACCAGCAGGTCGAGGCGACCCGGTGCGTAGGAGCGCACCATGATCTCGTTGGGATCCTGTTCCTGCTGGAACCAGCCGGCGTGGACGACGTGTCCGGCGACCGGGATCCGTGGGGGAATGCTGGGCCAGTGCGCGGGATTCAGGGTGACGCGGGTGACCCGGCCCCAACGGTTGTCCAGTTCCTTCGCGAGGGAGGGGAGTTCGGTGAGGAGGTCGTGCGAGCGGGGCCACCAGGCGCCGTCGAGCCGGCCTGCGGTGGCGTCGTCGGGTGTGAGGGACAGACGCAGTGGTGCTGGTGGTGTCCGTGGCGTGGTCGTCTCACGGTCGAGGGTCACGTTCATGTCCCGGACCTGTCCCCGGGTCCATTCACATGGGCCCGGCGTTGTCGGTCTCCGGAGACGAAGCCGGTTCGGGGACCGGCATGCGATGTGCCTTCGGTGGTTCCCAGGTTACTCCGGTGGGGCGCCCGGCCCACCACGGCCGCAAGGCAGGAATCCGTCTGTGACTGAAGCGACGGCCGGCCGAGCGACGGTCGGCCGCCCGGCCCTGCGGCATCCACTTCGGCGGAGCCACAGCCTCATCGGCCTGCACCTTGCCGGTCGGCTTCGGCGGGGAGCAGCCACGGATCAGCGAACAGCCGCTGCACCGCGGTGACCGGGTGCTCTTCTTCACCGACGGACTCGTCGAGGAACACCAGGCCGGCGGCGAGCAGTTCGACGAGGACCAGCTGATCGACGTCGTCACCCGGGTCGGGCGGACGCAGGTCGGCGTGCGTGCGATGGTGCGGGCCCTGTCCCACACCCTGAAGCGGGGCGGCACCACCAGCGACGACGCGACGCTCTTCCTGGTCGAATGGCGCGGCGGCAGCGCCGACCACCTCGCCACCACCTCCTGGGACGACGACCCCAACACCCCTCCAGGAGCAGCGGCCCGCCAGGACCCGACCACCTGACCACGAAGACAGCCCCCACTGCGCCCGACCCCAGCACGCTCCGCACTGCTCACCCACGCGATCGTCCACGCCCCACCTGGCACCGTCCAAGCCACGCTGCGCCGGGCCTGGGCTGACCCGGTTCCCGGCCCGGCTCGGCGCGCCTGGGCGGCAACGGCGGCCGATTGCCGGACAGCACCTTCAGATGCTCGGGCGGATGGGCGCCGGTGTGTGCACCGGACCGTCCGGCGGACGGTAGCTCGGCGGTACGGTGGACAGGGAGCAGGTCCGCGTCTTGGAGTCATTCGCCGCGGACCGAGGAAACCGGTCCCCCAGGGTGTTGTCCGATCCCTGGCCGAATTCCGGCGGGGACTTCTCGCGGCATCCCCGGGGACCGTGCCATGACATCGACGGCGTTCGGCGCGGTGACCGCCCGCGACCACCCGTCCGGCGGGCGTGACCGCGCACAGTGGCACGGCCGATGCCTAGCGTGACGCCATGAAGAAGAACAAGAACAAGCCCGCCCAGACGATCGTCCTGACCGAAGACCACGCGGACCCGGCCCGCCTGGTGGTGGAGCTCAAGCCGTCCGACGGTTCCCCCAAGTCCCGCCGGCCGGTCCACGCCCAGGACGAGGTGCTCCGGTTCGCCCGCGAGCACGCGGTCGCCGAGAAGACGATCGACTGGAACGGCCTCCAGGACCGTCTGCCCGCCCGCAAGGCCAAGGCGGCGGCCACCCAGCGGTAGCACCGCGACGCGCCGCGGCTCCCGGGTCGGACCACCGGGAGCCGCGGCACGCGTCTGCCCGCGCCGCCTGGGACCCGCCATGGAGCAACGCCAACTGACCGCAGCCCCGTTCGCGGCCCTCGGCCAAGCCGGCCTCACACCGGTGAACGACGATCTGCCCGTCACCACGCCCGGCCACTACCCCCGAGCACGGGGGCGCTGAGAGGCAGCCCGTGGACTTCCTGCCGCACCTCCTGCACTCCTCGACCTCGCGCCCGCCGACCCCGGCGGCTCCCAGGCCCAACCCCTCGCCGCCGCCCTCCGCGCGATCGGCGACCTCGTCAAGGGCGCCTGCGACACCGTCCTCGGCCGCGCGCCGCGCCCAGGCCAAGCACCGCGGCCGCCGACCCGCGCTCCTGCGCTGACCCGATGAACAGCGACAACACCCGCGCCGCCGCCGACCTCGCAGGCACCCTGGACGACTTCACCGAGCCAACCGCCGCCCCCGACGCCACCCGCAACATCCGGCTGACCGTCACCGGCCCGCACGACACCCAGCAGCGCACCGTCCAGACCCCGGCCGACATCGCCGACCGGATCACCGCACCGCTGTGCGCCGATCCTGCTCGCGGTACTCGGCGTGCTCGCGCTGCTGGCAGCGACCGGCCGGGCAGTCCCGCAGAGCGCAGGGCCCGGACAGGCCCAGGGAGAGTAGCCCGGTGGCCACCGTGACCGGGCGCACGGCCGTTTCGATCGCAACCGCGCGTCGGTGAGAGCCCTGTGGAGAGCCGCACACACACATCACCGGCGGTCGCGCCGCTGATGGGACGGAGAACGAAATGACGCAGGCATCGTGGAGCGAGTACAAGCCGGGGCAGACGTTCCCGGGGGTGATCGGGCGGACGACGGACGAGTCGACTCCGGCATGGCCGCAGCCGGTGCGGGCGGTGCCGGGTGCGCCGAACGTGGTGTTCATCGTGCTGGACGACACCGGGTTCGGGCAGTTCGGGTGTTACGGCAGCCCGATCGAGACACCGAACCTGGATACGCTGGCGGCGGGCGGCCTGCTGTACTCCAACATGCACACCACCGCGCTGTGCTCGCCGTCGCGCTCCTGCATCGTGACCGGCCGCAACCACCACGCCAACGGGATGGCGGCGATCACCGAGCTCGCCACCGGCTTCCCCGGCTACGACGGGCAGATCCCGTTCGAGAACGGGTTCCTGTCCGAGATGCTGCTGCAGCACGGCTACAACACGTACATGGTCGGCAAGTGGCACCTGATGCCGTCCGAGCAGGAGTCGGCTGCCGGGCCCTACGACCGGTGGCCGCTGGGGCGGGGCTTCGAACGCTTCTACGGCTTCCTCGGCGGCGACTCCAGCCAGTGGCACCCGGACCTGGTGTACGACAACCACCAGGTCGAGCCGCCGGCCACGCCGGAGGAGGGCTACCACCTCACCGAGGACCTGGCCGAGCGGGCGATGTCCTTCATCGCGGACGCCAAGCAGGTCGCCCCGGACAAGCCGTTCTTCCTGAACTTCTGCCCCGGCGCGACGCACGCCCCGCACCATGTCCCGAAGGAGTGGGCGGACCGGTACCGGGGCCGGTTCGACGACGGCTGGGACGCCTACCGTACCCACACCTTCGACCGGCAGAAGCAGCTCGGCATCGTTCCCCCGGACGCCGTACTGTCCCCGCACGACCCGGACGTGCCTGCCTGGGAGTCGCTGACGCCCGACGCACGGCGCCTGGCCACGCGGATGATGGAGGTCTACGCCGGCTTCCTGTCGCACACCGACCACCAGATCGGACGGCTGCTGGACTTCCTCAAGGAGACCGGCGAGTTCCACAACACCCTGGTCATGGTGGTCTCCGACAACGGCGCGAGCGCCGAGGGCGGGGCCGCCGGCACCACCAACGAGCTGCAGTTCTTCAACAACGCGCCCGAGACGATCGAAGAGAGTCTGGCGCGGATCGAGGAGATCGGCGGCCCGGAGACCTTCAACCACTACCCGTGGGGCTGGACCTGGGCGGGCAACACCCCGTTCCGCCGGTGGAAGCGGGAGACCTACCGCGGCGGCGTCAGCGACCCCTTCCTGGTCCACTGGCCCGCGGGCATCCAGGCCCGCGGCGAGATCCGCCACCAGTTCGCGCACATCATCGACATGGTCCCCACCGTCCTGGACGTGCTCGGCATCGAGGCGCCCGCCACCATCCGAGGCGTCACCCAGTCGCCCCTGCACGGGGTCAGCTTCGCCCACACCTTCGACGATCCCGCCGCCTTGACCCGCCACCGCACCCAGTACTACGAGATGCTCGGCCATCGGGCCATCGACCACGACGGCTGGCGCGCCGTCTGCCCCTGGCCCGGCCCCTCCTTCGCCGAGGCCGAGCGCCCGTTCGGCACCCCGATCACCATGGCGGACCTGGACGACCTCGACGCCCACCACTGGGAGCTCTACCACGTCGAGGAGGACGTCGCCGAGACCCGCAACCTCGCCCAGGAGAACCGCAGCAAGCTGATCGAGATGATCGCCCTGTGGTACGTCGAGGCGGGCCGGTACAACGTGCTGCCCATCGACGGCAGCGTCCTTGAGCGGATGATGGGCGAGCGCCCGCAGATCACCGAGGACCGCACCAGCTACACCTTCCGGCCAGGCACCCAGGTCCTGCCGGCCGCCGTCGCCCCCCGCGTCCTCAACCGCCCGCACAGCATCACCGCCGACGTCGAGATCCCACCCGGCGGCGCCGAGGGCGTCCTGCTGTGCCAGGGCACCAACGCCGGCGGCTGGACCCTGTACGTCAAGGACAACCGCCTGCGCTACGCCCACAACTACGTGCAACGCGCTCTGCACCACGTGGCCTCCGGCGAGGTGCTCCCCGAGGGCCGGCACACGCTGCGCTTCGAGTTCGAGCCCACCGGCGCCCCGGACATCGCCCACGGCAAGGGCTCACCCGGCCTGGCGCAGCTCTACGTCGACGGGCGCCTGGTCGGCGAGATGGAGATGCCGTACACCACGCCGGTCGCGTTCAATCCGGGCGGCATGAGCTGCGGAGCGAACCCTGGATCGGCCGTCACCGCCGACTACCGGGCGCCGTTCCGCTTCACCGGCACGCTGCACAGTGTCACCGTCGACATGTCCGGCGACCTGATCGTCGACGCCCCCAGCGAGATGCGCATGCACATGGCCCGCCAGTAGCGCCTGCGTCTACCCGGGGCCTGCTGCCGCTCAGCCCACGCCGTCCAGCAGCAGGCCCAGCCGGATGTCGAACCACGCCCGCTCCTGGCGCCACGCGATCGCGGCGCCCACCATCAGCCGGCTCAGCCCCTCGACGGTCAGCGAGCGCCACCGGCAGCCGGCCAGAACCTCCACCAGCGCCTCGACGCACTCCTCCCGCGGGCCCGGCCGACTTTCGCGTGGACCACGAGGACGGGGGAATGCGAGTTCACCGTTCATGGCGGCAACCGCACGGCGGCAGACCAGCTCGGCGGTGAACGACCGCCACGCGAAGGGTTCCAACGCCGCCCGGACCGCGGCCACCCGCACATCACCGGCCGGGACCACCACCATCGAAACCACCTCACCCACGCCCGAAGCACCGATCGACTCCGAGTGTCACACGGGGCCGACGACATCCGGGCAGGTCATCGGCGGCCCCGACCGCAGCGCGGACGCGCCACGCGGTGAGGCGACGCACGGGGTCCACACCGGGCGGGCCGGACCTGAACGGCCCGCCCGTTGTTCGCGCTGTGGAACCATCCGGCCCGTGGCCCGTCGCTCGGCGGTGAAGATGTGGCCCGGCCGACGTCGGTGTGGCGAGCTCGCCACCACCAACGTCGGCCGACAGTCGATTCGTCCTCTACGTCCCGCCGACCGTCGAACGCCCCCGGAAACTCGCCTGCTGCGTGGAGATGCGGCGGCAGCTGGGACGCGATCCGGTCGAGCTGCTCCTTGACGGGGTGACCCGCTGGTCATGGCCGGCTACGGGTGTTCTCTCAGCTCCTTGCCGCCAGGACGAGGCGCAGCGAGGCCGGGACGGGCCGGAGCCAGTACTTCTCCTGGACACCTGGCCCGCAGGAAGCGGATCCGGCGCCGTGCACGCCGTGGTCGAGGTTGATCCATGTCCGGTCGGCCGGGTGCAGGTCGGTCGGGTGCCGTGCGTTCTCCAGCTGCTCGCTGGTCCAGCGGCGGACGGTGAGGCCGAACACCGGGTCGCCCTCGACGTGCAGGCCCTCGCCGCCGTCCGCGGTGATGTCGGCCCAGCGCACGTCGCTGCGGTGGCCGTTCTCCTGCGGGTAGGCGTACGGGGTCTGCATCTCCTCGACGCTCCGCGCGAAACGGCCGGCAGAGCGCAACGGCGCCGTGTCGGCGTTTCAGTCGGCGTTGTGGGTGCGCAGCTGCTCGGCGGCTTCGTGGTAGGCGTCGGTGGCGCGGGCGAAGTAGTCGAAGAGGACTTCGAGCTGCTCGGGCGAGTAGCCCCTGAGGAGTTCGCCGATCCGCTGCCGGGCCGGGGCCATGACCCGGTCGAGGTCGGCGGGCTTGCCGATCGGTTCGACGATCACCTTGCGGCGGTCTCCGGGGTCCGGGGCCCGGCGCACGTAGCCGGCCTGTTCGAGGCGGTCGACGAGGCGGGTGGTCGGCCCGGTGGTGAGGCCGGTGCGGGTGCCGAGCTCGCCGGGGGTCATCGGGCCGGTCAGTTGAAGGATGTTCAGCGCGTAGAGGTCGGTGGCGCCGAGCTCGCAGGCCTTGGCGCTGGCATGGCCGTGCAGCATCACGGCGCTCAGGTACCGGCGGTAGACCTCACTCGCATCGGATGGCACGGCAGGTGTTGACACGGGCTTCTCCACTCCCTAATCTCTTCCTCAGAGAAGAGAAATCTTCGACGCAGTAACTTCTTCAAAGAAGTTATCATGAGGGGGAGACCATGAGCACCGTCACCACCACCGAGGCGACCGACCCGACGGACCTGAAGAGCGCCCCGACGAGCACCGGGAACGTCGGGCGCACCAACCGTCGGCGCACCGTCAAGCGCGCCCTCGGCATCACCGCCCTCACCCTCGCCGTCGCCGCGGCCGGCGGGTACTTCTGGCTGGACGCCACGTCCGACGTCCGCAACCTCGGCCAGGCCGACTGCGCCGCCGTCACCCCCGCCGTCACCGCCACCCCGGCCGGCACGCCCACCACCGACGATCACCGTGCCGTCTGCGACACCATCCGCGCTCTCACCGACGCCTGGGGCCGGGGCGACGCCACCACGTACGGCGAGCAGTTCACCGTCGACGCCACCTACACCACCTACGTCGGCACCCACTACCAGGGCCGCCGCGACATCGCCGACGCCCACCGCGCCCTGTTCGACGGATTCGTCAAGGACACCAAGCTCGCCGACTCCTTCCTCGGCATCCGCTTCTACGGGCCGGACGCCGCCGTCGTCACCAGCCGCGGCGACACCTACAAGGGCGGTACGCCCAAGAAGCCGTCCGAGCTGACCAAGACGCAGTCCTACACGCTGGTCCGCCAGAGCGACCACAGCTGGCGCATCGCCGCCTTCCACAACACCCAGCGCCAGAACGTGATGGAGCGGCTCTCCTTCCTCTGGGACTCGGCGACCATGCCCGAGGCCGAGAAGTGACCGGCCGGCTCCGCCCGCACACCGGCACCCGCGCCTGCACGCCACCACCGCACGCCCCAACCCGGAGGACGACACCATGACCGCCGACCACCACACCACCGCCCCCCGCGCGTCCGACGCCGCCGCGATCCGCGCCCTGCTGGAGCGCGGCGCCGCAGCCTGGGCCGACGGCGACGGCACCGCGTACGGCGCCTGCTTCACCGAGGACGCCACCGACGTCACCTACGTCGGCACCGTCTACCGCGGCGGCGAGGAGATCGGCCGCGCTCACCAGGCCCTGTTCGACAGCTTCCTCAAGGGCACCCGGCTGATCCTCGACATCACGGACCTGCGCTTCTACGGCACCGACGCGGCCGTGGTCGTCACCCGCGGCGACGTCCGCAAGGGCGGCACCCCGGAGCAGGACGGCAAGCAGGGCAAGTTCCGCAAGCTCGCCACGTACACGGTGGTGCGCGAGGCCGACGGCCCGTGGCGGATCGCCGCCGTCCAGAAGACCCAGCGCAAGCCCCTGATGGAGGCCGCCTCCTTCCGCTTCCAGCCGGCCACCCGACCCGCCGCGAACTGAGACGCAGCCATCATGACCACCACCCAGCCGACCGCCGCGACACCCCGGCCCTCCGACACCGCCCACCGCCCCACCACCCTGGTCACCGGAGCCAGCGCCGGCATCGGCCGCGCCTTCGCCCGCCGCCTGGCCGCGAGCGGCCACCGGGTGATCGCCGTCGCCCGGAACGAGGAGCGACTCCAAGCCCTGACGGCCGAACTCGGCCCCGCCCACGACTACCTGGCCGCCGACCTCGGCGACCCCGACGGCCTCCACAACGCCGCCCGACTCCTCGCCGACCGACGCGTCCACCTCCTGGTCAACAACGTGGGAACCGCCACCACCGGCCCCTTCGCCACGACCCCACTCACCCACGCCCACGAGATGCTGCGCCTCAACTGCGAGGCCCTCGTCACCCTCTCCCACGCCTTCCTCGCCCAGGCCCGCCCCGGCGATGCCCTGCTGAACGTCTCCTCCACCCTTGCCCACACCCCGCTGCCGGACCTCGCCGTCTACAGCGCCACCAAGGCGTTCGTCACCGCCTTCTCCGAGGCGCTCTGGTCCGAGCACCGGGCATCCGGCATCCACGTCCTCGCGCTCTGCCCGGGCATGACCGCCACCGAGTCGCAGTCGCACGACGACGCACCGGCCGCCCTGGTGCAGACCCCCGAACAGGTCGTCGACACCGCCCTACGCGCCCTGCGCCGCCGCAGCCGCCCCACGGTCGTGCCCGGCACGGCCAACCGCCTGCTCCTCGCCGCCGCCCGCATCCTCCCCCGCCACCGCACCCTCACCGCCCTCGCCCGCACCTGAACCACCCGCACAAACGCGAAAGAGGCCGGATCTCCGAGCAGCCCAAGACACCGTCCTTCGGAGCTGCGCGCCCGCTACCGCGCAGCTCCGAAGGACACCGGCGCGGCGCTGCCGCCCATTCCCGCCGAGCACTCCACCGCCGTCGACTACGCCGCCCGCCGCAAGGGCCTGTGAAAGGGAGTTCCACGATGCTGAGCAACTGGCAGATGTACGTGAGCGGCCGATGGGTCGACCTGGACGAGGACCCTGCCCCGGACAACAACAACGACGGCGACTGGGAGGGCATGCTCAAGGCGGCCGGGTTCTCGCGCTGGACCAGCGCTGGCACCTCCACCCGCGAGGGCGGCGACGAACTCCCGCTCGACCTGCGGGTCTACAACCGCCACGGCGCCGTCCCCGGGTTCGCCATCGACCTGATGGGCTACGACAGCGGCGAGACGCTGACCGCCTACGCGGCCACCCTCGCGGACGTGATGGAACTGCTCGCCCAGTGGGCGCCGGCCGTCCAGGCCCTGGCAGCCACCGACCTGCTCACCCGCGAGGGGAAGGGCCGCCCGTGAGCACCGACCCGTTCGACGGGGCCGTGCCGACCCCCAAGCAGGCGTACGCCGATGCGCCCGCGTACGAGGAGGAGACTGCAGGCCATCCTCAACCTGATCGACCGGTTCTCCGGTGCGGGCCGGAGCTTCTTCGCCGAGAGGGAGTTCCTGTTGCGGCAGGCCGGCCTCATCGACCGGACCGCTCTGCGCCCGGCCCAGGTCGACGAGGTCACCAGCCTGCTCGCGCCCGGCAACAGCAGGCGCTGAATCTTGCTCAGCCCCGTCGCCGAGTCGGAGTCGCTCGGGTGCCTCCGGGCTACCGGAGTACGACCGTGACGCCGCGCCGTTCGAGAAGTTGCACGATCTCCTCGAAGTAGGAGAGCTGACCCTCCGGATCCTCCACAACGTCCGCCAGTGCGCGGCGTGCGATCTCGGAGTCATGCCAGGTCAAGGTGAAGGGCGGGGCCACTCCGAATCCCCCGCACAGGCAGTCCTTGAAGGCGTTCCACTCCCGGCCGAAGTAGCGGCCAGGTCCGAGCAATGCCTCGGCGATCGCGCAGTGAAGCCCGGTGACGTCCGTGACGAACCGGCCGTCGAGGTGGTACTCGCCGCCGGAGCGGTCCGGTCGGGGCGCGGGCACCCGCCAGGCACGGGTGGTGAGGTCGAGCCAAGCGGCCCTGCCCTGCGAGTCGTACGGCGCCCACATGTTGGGTGCTGCCGGCGGGCCCTGATACCACTGCGCCCAGATCGGGCGGGCCGCCGGCGATGGTCGGTCGGCGCCGCCATCGGTGAGGGTGATGTCTTCCAGCCCATCGCCGAGCACAGACGGGCGCGCTCCGGTGATGGCCAGGCCCACGGTGCGCGAGGCCATCACGGCGCCATGGCGATCCAGCACCAGGAGATCGGCCCAGCCCCGTGTCCACCGGCGTGGTCGCTGAGTCCCTACGAGCAGTGGCTCCGTAGCCTCGCAGCCGATCAGCTCCATCGGGACGGGGGTCGGGTCCGCTCGCGACTTGAACAGGCCGTCCACGGCGGAGCACCGGCCTGCACTCGCACCAGCGACCGTCGTTCCCGCGAATAGCTCGAAGCGTGGTGTCGCAGGCAGTTCGAAGAAGCTCTCCTCGTTCCTGACGCCGGCGCCGAGCACGATGTCGTACCGCGCCGGGTCGCCGGGGTGGGGCTGATGGGCCACCATGACCGCATCGACGAGAGTCCACCACTGCACGGGCTGCTCGTCGTCCCAGACCTCGACGCACACGTCGCCCAGACCCCGCAACGAGACGTCGGGCTCGGCCAGGACATCGCCCAGGAGGCCGTCGGGACTGCATCCGCGCAGGGTGAGGATCTCCCGTGGCGGCGGGACTGGGTCGACGAACAGCCCTTCGACGCCCGCGCACCTCCCCCAGAGCTGTTCCACGCCGTCTTCGTCTTCCTGGACCAGGAGGTACTTCACCGGGAAGCCCCGGTCCCACCCGGCGTGATCTGCGATGCGCACCCGACTTCCGAACATGTGAGCAGCTTTCACCAACGTTGCGAGCTGGGGAATCAATCCGTGATCAAGCGCACCTGGCTGGGTTCCAGGTGCAGCTCATACGCGGTGTTGCAGTCGTTGATGAGTGTGCCTACGTGCGCGCCACAGGGGCACAGGCGGTTCATGCCTGCCTGGCCGTGAAGACCACAGCATCCGCTGCAGTGCCTCAGATAGTCAGTGTCTTCCCGAAGGCCGCGGGCGTCGTCGGGGTGCAGGACCACCGTGTTGCGAGTGCCGGCGGACACCAAGTACCCGTCGACATCGTCCGGGTCTCCGAGACAGGGGCCGCCGGCGAAGACCGGGCGGGGCTCGGCACAGGGCACGAGCGGTGCACCCCACGGCTCGGGTTCCAGAGCGAAGAAGCCGAGCGGCGTGGTCGCGGTGGCACGACGTGATCCGTCGGCTTTGGGGTAGCCCTGGTTCCCTGGACGGGCGGGCACCTCGGGCAGCTCAGTCAGCGGTCCAGTGATGGCAAGCCCGCAGGCCGAGCACACAAACACAGTCACTCTGTGTTCATAGCACCCGGCCGACGGCTTACCAAACGGATTATCGAACCGCCGCTGGGGCACGGCGTCATACCTTCCTCGTGGCATCCGGGTTACGCAGGGGCCTCAATCCCCCGGGCATGTCGGGCAGCAGGAAGGAGGAACGCCATCAATGACCAGGTCATCGGCATCGGGCAGATGGTGGTGCCCGGCACTCCGCGCGACTCGCTGTTCATTCTGGACGCGCTGCTGAACCTGGACGGCGGGGTGAAGCCGGAGATGGTCGCCACCGACAACGCCTCGTACTCCGACATGGTCTTCGGCATCTTCAAAATGCTCGGCTACCGCTTCTCCCCGCGCTTCAAGGACCTCGAAGACCAGCGGTTCTGGAAGGCCCAGATGCCCGGCGCCGAGCCGGCGGGCGGGTACGGGCCGCTGGAGACGCTGGCCCGCAACAAGGTCAGCGTGAAGAAGGTCCTCACCGCCTGGCCGGACATGCTGCGGGTAGCCGGCTCCCTGGTCACCAACCAGGTCCGGGCCTACGACCTGCTGCGGATGTTCGGCCGCGAGGGCCACCCCACCCCGCTGGGGCAGGCGTTCGCCGAGTACGGGCGCCAAGACCCTGCACCTGCTCGCCGTCGTCGACCCGGTCGACGACACCTACCGTCGCCAGATGCACAAGCAGCTCACCGTCCAGGAGTCCCGGCACAGGCTCGCCCGCGACATCTGCCACGGCAAGAAGGGACCATCCACCAGGCGTACCGGGACGGGATGGAGGACCAGCTCGGCTCACTCGGTCTGGTCCTGAACGCCGTGGTGCTGTGGACGACGCGGTACATCGACGCCGCTGTCGCCCAGCTCCGCGCCGACGGACACGAGATCCGTTGACGAGGACATCGCGCGGCTGTCCCAGCTCAAGCACAAGAACCTCAACGTCCTGGGCCGCTATAGCTTCACCGCCTCCATCCCGGTCGGCGGCCTGCGTCCGTTGCGCGACCCGGACGCGGTCGAACTCGACGATGACGACGAGGGGACGGAGGCCTAGCTGTTGCGGCTCACGAGGTCGTTGCCGATGGTTGACGCGGTGCTGCTTGCCGCTGTGTCCATGTGGGTGTCCAAGTCTCGCTGTCGGGGCGGTGGGGCTGTGTGGAGCCGAGGTAGTTGCGGAGTGCGGTGAGTGCGGGGTGTGGGTTGTCGCGGCGCCAGATCAGTGAGTGCGGGTAGACGGGCGTCGGGTCGGTCACCGGGATGCGGCGCAGGTCGAGGCCGGCGGGCCAGACGAGGCGGGTCTGCTCGCCCATGAAGGTGGCCAGGGCCGGGGTGTCGGCGACGGTGTCGAGGAGCGCGTCGGAACCGAAGTTGGGGCCGGTCGCTTCGATGGTGAGGCCGAACTCGGCGACGAGGTCGTCGTAGTAGGCGGCCCACTCGGTACCGGGAACGATGCCGGGCATCCAGATCCGGTGCCCGGCGAGCTGAGCGACGGGCACCGACCGGGCGCCCGCCAGCGCGTGGGCGGGGCCGGTGAGGAGCTGGAGCGGCTCGTCGAGCACCCGGACCGACTCGATGTCCTCGGGAAGGGGCCGGCCGGGTACGGCGACGGCGCGGAAGGACGCGTCGATCGCACCGGAGCGGATGGCGGTGACGGCCGTCTCGATGTCGAACAGCATCAGCACGTCGAGGTCGATCTCGGGGTGCGCGCGGTGGAAGCCGCGCATCAGGCCCGACGCCGCGCCGCGCGAGTTGATCACGTCGACGCGCAGCGGACGGCTGGCCGAGTGCACGGACGCGACCGCGCGCTCGGCGACACGCAGCAGCTCGCGAGCGTGGGGCAGGAACGCCTGCCCGTCGATGGTGAGCTCGGCGCCGCGCGCGGTGCGGGTGAACAGCCGCACGCCGAGGTTGCGCTCCAGCGTGGCGATGCGTTTGGAGACGGCCTGCTGGGTGACCGCCAGCTCGGCGGCGGCTTCCTGGAACTGCCCCGCGTCGGCGGCGGCGACGAAGGTCCGGACGGTGTCGAGGTCCATGCCGATCCACCCTAGTGCACAACGTTCGGTTGTGACCTGCTGGCAGGTTGGTTGTTTGACCTGCTGTTGTGCTGCTCGCTTAGCTCTCCTTGGTCAACGTCAGCTTGTTCGGGTGGGACATTGAGGGGTGCGCTGAGCATGGTGGGCAGGAGAGGGTTGGGCCGGCAGTTCGGGTGGCTGTGGGCGGCGTATGGGGTCAGTACGTTCGGCACGTGGCTCGCGTTCGACGCGTTCGCTCTGATCGCGATCCTCGTGCTGGACGCCGGGCCGACCCAGGTGTCGGTGCTGGCGGCCACGGGGCTTGCGGTGGGGGCCGCGGTGGCGGTGCCGCTCGGGCCGTGGGTGGAGTTCCGCCGCAAGCGGCCGGTGATGGTCGCGATGGACCTGACCCGGTTCGTGGCACTGATGAGCGTCCCTGCCGCGTACGCACTCGGTCTGCTCGGTTTCGTCCAGCTCCTGGTTGTTTCCGTCGTCGTCGGTGCGGCCGGTATCGCCTTCAGTGCGGCCAGTGGCGCGTATCTGAAGGCGCTCGTGCGGCCGGAGGACCTGCTCGTCGCGAACGGGCGATTCGAGTCCACCACCTGGACCGCCACCGTGCTCGGACCGCCGGTCGGCACGGCCGCGATCGGGCTGTTCGGACCGGCGATGACCGTGGTGGCCGATGCGGTCAGCTATCTGCTCTCAGCCGCGGGAATCCGTGCGATCGGCGGCAGCGAGCCGCGCCCCGTACGTACCGGCGTGCAGGGGGCGCGGCTCCGGCCCGGCGACCTGCTCGAAGGGTGGCGGTACGTCCTGACCCACCCGGCCCTGCGCCCCCTGTTCTTCAACACGGTCCTGGTCAACGGCCTGATCCTGGCAACCTCGCCGCTGCTCGCCGTCCTCATGCTCGGCGACCTCGGGTTCGCCCCCTGGCAGTACGGCCTCGCGTTCGGCCTGCCCTGTGTCGGCGGCACCATCGGCTCACGGCTGGCCCGCCGACTCGTCGCACGGTTCGGACGGCACAAGGTCATGCTCACCACCGGGGCACTGCGCGCGTGCTGGTCGCTCGGGCTGGCCTTCATCCGGCCCGGCGTGGCCGGGCTCGTGCTCGTCATCGCGGTCGAGTTCGGACTGATCACCTGCATGGGCGTGTTCAACCCGGTGTTCGCCACCTACCGGCTCGAGCAAGTCCCGACGGACCGGATCGCCCGCACCCTGTCAGCGTGGTCGGTCACCAGCAAACTCACCATCGCAGCCCTAACCGCGCTATGGGGTCTGCTGGCCGGCATCACCGGCCCCCGCACCGCGATCGCCATCGCCGGTCTTCTCATCCTGATCACCCCCTTCCTGCTTCCCCGGCACGACCACGCGCTGCACCACGAGGGAGATCTGATCCGGAGTAAAACGTGACACACCGCAACCCGCAGCTCGCCCGAAAACACGCTGCGGCCGGTCCGCCTATACACGTCCCGTCCAATCACTGGCTGTCCGCGGGTAACTCGGCGGCGCGCCGACTGCACTGCCGGACGTTGTGATCACAGCCGCAGCCGCCCTGCCGGCGATGCCCCTGCTCGACCTCCGTCCGAAGCCACTGGCCGGCTGAGCGCCGACCAGCACCACCAGCAAGGAGAAAGCTCGCGTGAGCACTGCCCCCGCGCTCGACCCCGTGCGCACCGCCCTTCTCGTCATGGACTACCAGCCCGCGACCCTGGCCCATCTGTCCGAAGGCTGGGACTACGACGCCCTGCTGGCCCGGATGGAAGGTGCCATCGCTGCCGTCCGCGCCAATGGCGGCACCATCGCCTACGTCCGCGTCGGTTTCACCGAGGCCGACTGGGACGCGATCCCGGCCACCAACAAGTCCTTTGCCCCGCTGGCCCAGCACCGCCTCATGCACCACGAGGACGCTGCCACCGCCATCCACGAGCGCCTGGCGCCCCAGGACGGCGACATCATCGTGCGCAAGATCCGCTACGGCGGCATGTCCACCACCGATCTCGACGAGCAGCTGCGCGAGCACGAGATCACCACTCTGGTCGTCTCCGGCTTCAGTACCAGCGGAGTCGTCCTGTCCACCGTCATCGACGCGGCTGACCGCGACTACCAGCTCTACGTCCTGTCCGACGGCGTCGCCGACCCCGACACCGAAGTCCACAACATCCTGCTCCATCGCGTCTTCCCCTCACGGGCCCACGTCATCGACACCGCCGAGTTGCACACCCTCCTCGGGGCCGACTGACTCCAACCGCCGAGCCAATCCCACCCACGGCCGCCACACCCGCACTGTGCGGCGGCCGCCTGCCTGCCGCCCCGGACCCCGGGCGGGGTGGGGTGAGCCGCATCGACGAGGCCGTGGCGGCCCTGCAGCAACCCGCCCCCTGGGGTTCCGCGGAATCTGACTTCCCTCTGCCGCCCGCCACCCGCGCCACGGCTTTGAGCAGAGCGACCAGCGGAGGCCGTGACGGCGTTGCGGGAGGGTGGCCGTACGCTGGGCGTCCCCATGCACATCCGAGGCGTGGACATCATGGCCGAGGAGAGCGATCGTGGCGCAGGGACGTAGTGGTATCAGGGGTTCGCGCATCGGTGCAGGGCCGATGGGGGAGTCCGAGCGTGGCGACTTCGCCCCTCGCAGAGCGGTGTCGTTCTGGTGCGGCAACGGCCACCACACCCAGCCCACCTTCGCGATCGAGGCCGTGGCCCCGGAGACCTGGGACTGTCCCAAGTGCGGCCTGCCCGCCGGCCCCGACCCCGACCAGGCCCCTGTCGCCGCAGGCAACGCCCCCTACAGGACGCACCTGGGCTACGTCCGGCAACGCCGGAGCCAGGAAGACGGCGAGATCCTGCTCAACGAAGCACTGGCCAAGCTGCGCGGGACCATCTGACCGCCTCGGGACGGCGCCACGGCGGAAGGCGAGTTGCGCACTTCCCCCCGGGGGGGCGGGCCCTGACGATCAGGGCGTTGGCGAACTCGCTGCACTCACCCCCGAAGCGGACAGCATCCGCAGCGCGCCCCAGGCGTCCCGACAGCTCAGCTCCAACCCGCTCGAGGACCGGCTGCGCCGCATCGAAGCCGTCGCCGACCAGGCCCGCGCCCGGTTCGGGACAGAGAGCATCGGGCCCCGCCTCCCTGTACGGCGCGGCGCGGCGTAGTGCTCGCACCGGCCCCGTCGAGCGCCGCGGTCATCGTCTCCGCGGCCCACTCCCGCCGAATCCCAAGGGCGCGATCGACGGGCCCTGCTATCATGGTCGGCAACGGAGCACTCCACTCCCTCCCGCGAACTGATCGCGGTCGAGAAATCGGCAGACGCACTTCCTGCCAGCGGAGACCGCACCGCAGATCACGGCGACACCAGCTTTCGGCGTCGCACCATGCGCAGGCCCAGGTCGCGTGCCGACACCGCGCCGACCATGCCGCAGCCAGCCCTGCTGGGACACCACCGCGTTCCGGCGCGCCTGGAGCTGCACGGCCCACCTGGTACTGCCGCCCTTCGACACCACCTCCAGGGGAGGACCCTCTCATGAGCACTGCAACCGAACCATCAACCACATCCCGAACCGCCCTGCGGGAACCGGCCGCCGGCCACCCCGCGCTGGACTGCCTGCTGCGCGCCGAGCTCCACCAACTCGCCTCCACCCTCGGCATCCCAGGCGCCGCGCGGCTTCGCAAGGGCGAGCTCGTCGATGCGATCACCGCCAAACGCGCCACCGCCCCTCCGGCTACGAACCCCCGGCCCGCCAGCGCCGCCAGTCCCCGCACCTCACCAGACGTACCGTCACAGCGGACACCAGCCGGCCGCCGCTCGCACCAGGCCACATCCACCCCGAAGAGCGACCTCATCCCGGCCGCCGGCATCCTGGACATCCGCAACGACCACGCCTTCCTGCGCACCTCCGGCTACCAAGCCGGGCCGGACGACCTGTACGTGTCCTTGGCCCAGGTGCGCACCTTCGGCCTGCGCCCCGGCGACGTACTGACCGGAACCACCCGCGCCCAGGGCAACGGCGACGGCCGCCCGGCCCTGGCCCACATCGACACCGTCAACGGCCAAGCCGCCCCCCAGGCCCACGACCGGCCCGAGTTCACCAAGCTGACGCCGCTCCACCCGCAGCAGCGGCTGCGCCTGGAAACCGACCCGGGGCAGCTGAACGGCCGAATCATCGACCTGGTCGCCCCGATCGGCAAGGGCCAACGCGCTCTGATCGTCGCCCCGCCGAAGACCGGCAAGACAATGATCATGCAGGCCATCGCGGACGCGATCACCCGCAACCACCCCGAGGCCCACCTGATGGTCGTCCTGGTCGACGAGCGTCCGGAGGAGGTCACCGACATGCAGCGCTCGGTCAAGGGCGAGGTCATCGCCTCGACCTTCGACCGGCCCGCCCGCGACCACATCACCGTCGCCGAACTCGCCATCGAGCGCGCCAAACGCCTGGTGGAACTCGGACACGACGTGGTCGTGCTGCTCGACTCGATCACCCGGCTCGCCCGCGCCTACAACACCGCAGCCCCCGCCTCCGGCCGCACCCTCACCGGCGGCCTCGACTCCGCAGCGATCCACCATCCGAAGAAGTTCTTCGGCGCCGCCCGCAACATCGAGAACGGCGGCTCCCTCACCATCGTGGCCACCGCCCTGGTCGACACCGGCTCCCGCATGGACGACCTGATCTTCGAAGAGTTCAAGAGCACCGGCAACATGGAGCTGCGCCTGGACCGCAGGCTCGCGGACAAGCGCATCTTCCCCGCCGTCGACGTCCAGGCCTCCGGCACCCGCCGCGAGGAACTCCTCCTCGGCCCTGCCTGCACCTCCGCAACCTGGACACTGCGCCGCGTGCTCAACGGCCTGGACACCCAGCAGGCGATGGAACTGCTCCAGGACCGGCTGAAGAAGACCATGAACAACACCGAGTTCCTCCGCCAGGTGACCGCGACCCGGCCCAATGCCGGCTGACCGCTTCAGGTCGCTCTACCAACAGCGTCAGCGCCGGATCCGCCGACGAGCGCGTCAGGACGAGGGAGAGGGAGAGGCCATGCCCGCGTCATCACGGGAGGATGGTTCGGCCGGCTCGCGGGGATCGACGCTGGTGGTGACGTGGCTGGCCCACCACCTGCTGCTCGTCCTCGCGGTGCTCGCCGCGGGCATCGTGGCGGCGGCCGGGGTGCTACGCGCCCGGGTGCTGACCCGACGCCGGGAACTCACGGCACGCGTCGCCCAGCTGCGCCACATCGGCTCGTTCCTGACCATGAGCCCCAAGGCCTTCGAGCACGCCCTCGCCGACCTGTGCCGCCGCGACGGCTGCACCAAGGTGACGGTGGTCGGAGGCGCCGGCGACCTCGCCGCCGACGTCCTGGCCACCACCCCCACCGGCCAACGCATCCTCATCCAGGCCAAGCGCTACGCACCGCGCAACCTCGTCGGCTCCCAGGACGTCCAGAAGGTCAACGGCACCTTCCGCGACATTCACGGCTGCGACCAGGCCCTCGTGGTGACGACCAGCGCCTTCACCAAAGCCGCCGCCGCGTTCTGCGCCCAGGTCGGCATCCGCACCGTCGACCAACGAGCCCTCGCCCTATGGGCCGAGGGGACCGGCACACCCCCCTGGAAGTGACCCGGCCGCGCCATGCCGGTAGAGCCGGGCCGGCCCTCCCTGCTTGGGGGTCGGCCATAGGCGTAGAAGACGGTCGGGCTCCCGACGGCCCGCCCGCCGCCGAGTCGGCTGCCCGGCTTTAGTACGGTTGGGCGGGGTTCATCTGCCTGTAGTCGTCAGGACGTTCCCGCAGGATCCTTGCTCTCGTTCGGCTGTTCGTACTCGGATATTGACTGGGTTGATCCGGCCACCTCTGGTGTGGAGGGTGCCGGTGGGGTCTGCGGTTCGATAGTCATGTCTCTGACAGCCGGGAGGCTGTCGGAGAGAAAGGGGGAGGGACATGACCTATCGCAAGCTCGCTACCGCGGTGGCGGCCATCGGACTCGCAGGGTCAGGAACTCTGATGACGGCGCCCGTCGCATCCGCCGCGACGACGGATCCGGCGGAGCCGACGGCGACCGCGGTCGAGGTGGGCCTGGTCTTCAAGGGGTACGACAAGGCGGTGGCCGAGGCCCACGGCTACACGATCAAGACCAGCCCCGCCGGCTTCGAGTACTCCGTCGTGAAGAACGCCACCCCCGAGCAGGACGCCGCCGCCCAGGCGAAGGCCGCCGTCCGGTGGGGCAAGACACTGAAGAACACCGGGCAGGGCGTGCAGCCCGTCCAGGAGGACTACTGCGACTTCATCTCGCCCTCCTGCGGGAAGGCCTGGTTGTCCGGCATCGCGCTGGGCAACCTCTCCGTCGACATCTCCACCGGCTTCGAACTGAACGCCGGCGACGCCGCGATCTTCTACTACTGGAACGTCTACCTGTCCGACGCCAGCGGCACCAGCCACCAGGACTTCGGCCCCTCAGGCCTCGCGGAGCGCCGAAGCTGGAGCGGCCACCGCACCGTCGGCGGCCTGAGCCCCAGCAACGGCCGTGCCTGGATCGACAGCTCCAGCAGCTACGCCGCCCTCATCGACGGCGCCTACTGCTACCCCGGGCCGGTCACCGTCCACTACGGCATCAACTGACACACCACCATCGGGCCGGGCCGGGACACCTCGCATGCCCCGGCCCGACCCGCAGGAAGGGAACCTCGATGATCCGCGTCCCCGGCCCGCTCGGGCCCCACCACCCCGCCGGGCCCGACTGGGAGCGGACGCTGCGCGAGTTCGAGGGCCGGGTGGCCGTCCTCGCCCACCCCCACCCGGGCTGGACGGCCCTGCACGGCCGCCAGTCCTCCGACGGATTCCTCACCGACGTCGACGTCCAGTACCACCAGGACGGCCGGCACCGCCTGCTGGTCCGTACCGTACGCCCCGTCCCGGCCCAGGCCCGCGTCCAGCCGCTCTTCTCCCTCGACGGCTTCCTGCGGACCTACATCGCCAACCACGGCGACGACGCCCCGCCGCCGATCACCCTCCCCGACCCCGGGGAGCTCGCCGTCCTTCACCTCGACGGCACCCCGATCACCGCCACCGCGATCGCCCGCGACGGCTACTTCGCCCTCAGCGCTCCCCTCGGTGCCTACACCTTTGCCGTCGCCGGAACCGACGACCTCCGCGCCATCGCCCGCCACCTCACCTTCCAGAGCGCCACCACGCCCAACTGACCACCCGCACGGCGCCGGGCACACCTGCCCGGCCCAACTGAGACTCCTCCGGGCAGGTGCAGGTGCGCCCGGCGGGCGGTGACGAGAGCCCGCGTCGAGCCGGTGCCCTGTGGAAGGCGCCCAGAGGGGGCAGCCCGGCACCGGCTCCGACACAGGCCGACCCGGGACAGCAGGAGGCGGCTCAGGCCGCCGGATCCGGATCGGCCCCTGCGGGCGCCGGGGCGCCCCCGAGCCCGAGGTCCCGGCCAGCGGCCGTCATGCCGACTACGACGGCGCTTCGACCGCAGTTCGGTGCCCTTCCCACAGCGGCAGCCGCGCCGACTCGGGGGGTGATGCCCCGGGTACCGTCCGGACCCGTGGGGGGAGGACACTGGTACCGGTCCCGCCCGCACGAGAGCTTCCGGAGGAACGGTGAGCGCAGCGCCCCAGCACGGCCACCACGACGGCCGCCAGCCCATCGCCCGTACCCAGGACGGCGTCGCCGCGGCCCTGCCACCGGCGCAGCGGATGGAGTTCTACCGGGAGATGGGCGAGGCCGACGACGCGACGATCGGCGGCGTGCTGCGCCGCTGGTGGCTGCGGGCCGGGTTGTACCGCGACCCGGAGGGCGACCGGATCCACACCGCGATCCAGGCCGGCACCGCGCCCGGCACGTCGGCCTCCGAGGTGCTGCGCCGCCGTGGGGCCCAGTGAGCGAGTACGACGACGAGCCGGAGGAGGACGACCCGATCACCTTCTCCCCGGTGGTCGAGGAGTTCCTCGAAGACCCGGGAACGCCGGCCGAGGTGTTCTCCGCCGTCGTCGCGTTCATCGTCGACCTGCGCGAGAACCCCTTCCCCCACCTGAGCATGCCCGTCCCGGGCCGGCCCGGCATGCACTCCGCGCCGCTGCGCCGGGATCTCGGGCTGGTGGAGTACGCGGTGAACGAGGACGCTGATCCGCCGGCGATCTACGTCTCGCGGATCCTGCGGGCCGACTGACCCGGTCTGGTCACCCGGTCAGGTACCGGGGGTGTGGGTGAGGCGGGCAAGGGGTTCGTTGATGTTGCGGTGTTCGCGCCGAACGCGGTGGTTGCTGCGGCTGTTGCTGGCGCCGGTGAGCATCTCGAGTCGGAAGGCGGCCTCGATCGCGTCCAGGTGCTCGGCGGTGGCGGGCACCGTCCAGTGGGTGCCTACGGTCCCGGGCATGGCTTGGGCGAGGGCGTCGGCGAGTGCCTGGGTGCGGGCGCCGGGAAGCAGAGGCGCGAGCGCGACGACGTGCCGCAGGACTGCGATCTCCGAGCTGGTGAGGTCGATCCCGGCGGGCACGGGCGGCCAAGGCGGCAGTTCGCCGGTGGCCGAGGCGGTGTGCAGCTCGCGGTAGCGCAGGAGCCAGCAGCCCGTCGGGCAGGATCCGGGCCGCCCACGCGGGCCGGTGGCCGTCGTGGTCGCGCAGCTTCTGCAGGAGCTGCGCGGAGGCGAGTTCGCACAGGCCCTCGGCGGCGAGGTTAGCTGCGGCGAGTCCAGAATGGTACTGACGGAGGCGACGTCCCCCCCCCCGGGGGGGGGCTCCAGGCTCTATGAAACGGCGTCAACGGGAGTTCAGCGCGCCGGAGGCAGGCGCCAGGCTGTGCGCAGGTACCTCGGCCCAGTCGACCGTCCTGAAGACGAAGTCGTAGTTGCAGTTGCGTTTCCTCTCTTGGCCGAGGATCGTGGATTGTACGTAAGCGACAACGAGTTGACGTCTCCGTGCGAGGAATTGCTCACCAGGCACGAAGATTCACTTCAAAGCGAGTCGCGTTGCGTCGATCTTTTGAGGCGCGCTTAGCAGTAACCGAGGCTTCCCCAGCTGGCCGCCGGGGCCCATTCGACGGATTTTCAATCGTATACGAACAGATACTCAAGGCGGGGCTGCAGTCATGAATAACTCTTGAAATTTCCGCTGAGCACCTCGCTTCGAATTCGGTTTACGACCCTTTCTTGAAGCGTGAGTAATGAGCTGCATTAGCAGTCTTCCCCGCGCGAATGCTAGCTTTCAGTTAACAAGGAGATGGGTGGGATGTCGTCAGGCGGATTCCCGTTCGTTATGGAGCTTCAGCAAAAGCCCAATTGGTGCTGGGCGGCGACAGCGGTCAGTATCAAAAAATATTACGAGCCGAACTCCGGTTGGTTGCAGTGCTTACTGGTGGACGATCTACTCCAAAGGGGTTGCTGCGAAAACCCGTCAATATGTGACGAAGATGCGTTTTTGGGGGCGGGGTTGGATGCAGTCGAGTGCTTGGAACGCATCGTGGGAACGCCGGTGGCTTTGCAGCCCACAGTGGCGACAGAGATCAAAGCTCTCCGTCCAGTGGTTGCGGCTGTTCTTTGGGAGGGTGGTGGAGGCCATGCCGTGGTCATCAGCGCTTTTACGGACGAAATCATCAGCGGGTTCCCCGGTATCGCCTTCCATGAACAGTGGGTCCAGGTTCAGGACTCGGAGTACGGTCCATCATTCATCGAATATGACACTCTCCGTACCTCGTACCACGGGTCAGGAACCTGGGCGAGTACATACTTTACGAAGAGGTGACCTGTGGCTGTCGAATTCGCATCTCCGCCCGGCAGTGCACACGAGATTGCGCTCACCGGATTTCAGAACCTTGCCCGATTCACTCAGCGCAGTCACCGTGAAGGTGAGGCGGGCATGCAGGCCCTGCCTGAGACGGATGTAACGCTCTCAGCGCCCCGGCCGGTACACCATCTCGGACTCCTGCAGATCGTGGCGCGCGAATCAATCAGGAACTCGGCAGCCACCGGCTGGCAGTACCTGGTCCTGACCGAGGACGGTGCCGTGGCGAGCAGCGAGTTGTCCATCGGCAGCGACGAGCGGCCGCCCGTACTGGAGCAGGTGAACATGGGGCCGTTTGTGCAGTCGACGGCATCGGCCCTGCGGGGGCTCGACGACATCCCTGATGTGCAGTCAGGCCGATATGAACTGCGCACACTCAAGATTCCAGCCCTATGGGCCTTCCTGCTGTGGCTACGTCAGCTTGATGGAAATGCAGACCTCTACATCGCACTCTCTCCCGCACCCAAATTCCTTCAAGCAGGGCGCATCTATCACGAGGGCGAGCTGCTGGACGCTCTGGAAGGCCCGGCAAGGAAACGCCTGGAATTCGACAATTCGCCACGCAGCAGAACAGAGAATTAGTCGCAACGTGAACGCGTCGGCCTGATGCGAGGATTCGATCAGATCGGGCGTTGGCTAGCCGACCCCGGGAAAAGGTCACCGATAGCGCCGCTGTCGCGAGTCCGCCCCAAGCGGCAGCGGGGCTTGGCTTCAGACGTCACCTTCCCAACGTTGTCGGACTGCTATCTCAGCTTCGCCAGGGAGTAGTGGGGACGAATTCCCGGGATAATGAAGGGTTTTTGACAATGACTGAAACAGGCCGTTACCGACCGCTGAGCAGTACAAGTTTGCACAGGGTATTCACGTCTCTCGGCTTGCCGCGAGAGCGTTTTGACCTCTCGGACGTGGCCGATGATCCCCGCCCCTTTGACGCCGTTTTGAATGCCGACGCGTCCCACCCCAACGGTCTGTGGCTCTTCAAAGGCTCGGAATACTATCTCTACGACTTGCTCGACGACGCGGTGGTCGAAGGGCCCATCCCGCTCACCCAGCCATGGGGCGCCGGGGCGCTGCCGCAGCTTTTCCGCAGCGGCATCCACTCGGCTGTGTGGAGTGGTCCAGCCTTTCCTAACCTGTGGACGTTCTTCAAAGACGAGATGTACTACTCGATGGATGCGGTGCGGGGATGGGCACAGGCCGAGGGACCGCGTGGCATCCTCGGTGCTTGGGCAGCCGGGGTATGGGCAGCTCCTGACGGCACATGGATGACGCCAGGGGTTCCGGTGGCACTGCACGGCATGGGGACCCGGTTCGACGGGATGATCCACTTCTTCAAGGACGGGAAATACGTGCGGCACAATCTGCGCACGGGTAGTCGTCCGGAAGCCGGGCCGATCCCGATCGGTGAGGAATGGGACCTGCCCGAGATGTTCCTCGACCGAATAGACTATGCCTTCTACGGTACCGGCGCCCACGAAGAGGACATCAACTTCATTTCCGGCGAGAACTACGTGCTCTATGATTTCCGGCGGCGGCAGGTCATTGACCAGGGGCCGGTAGCAAAAAGGTTCCCGGTCTTCGCCCAATTCATCGACCGGCCACAACTGTTCCTTGCCGAGGACTACGACATGGCAACGCTGGTGGGGCCAGTGAGCCTCGGCCGGCTCATCGACACACGGTCTATCGGCGCCGGATCCAAGATCCAGAAATTCCTGGTCACTGAGACCACTGACACCAGTCTGCAGAATCTTAGGCAGAGCATGCTGGACAGTCAGGACACTCAGGTGACCGAGGACTTCTATGACAGGCTCGACACCAACCTATCGTCTGACGAAAGCAGCGACAGCTACCGTTACCAGCTCAATGCCCAATTCCATGGGGAAGCGGGTGCCACGAGCCTGTGGGGCGGCGAGGTAAACGCCGATCTGAATGCCCAGGGTCAGACCGAGACGGTGCGTTCCAGTCTTAGCCAGGCCGCCTTCAAGTCGATCGGATCGCAGCTCGAACAGACCCGGCGGGAAACCCACCAGAAGACATACGACTCGTTGGCGGAAATCAGCAGCACTGTCCACGTGCTGAAGAAGGAATTCTTCGAGGAGACCAACGCTAGTGACCGGGTTCGGGTGTACGAATTCTATGAGCAACTGCAGTCCTACATCACCTTGCTGGTGCTACGGGGTGTCGTCCTCGTGTACTCGGACGGCGTCACCCGCCCCAAGACAGCTCAACTCCCCGGCGCCCAGCGGTTGCTGGAGGACGTGCTCGCCGACCCGCAAGAGGTAGCACGGGTGATCGATTACCTCCGGCAGGAGCTGAGCAATGTGACCGGGCACGACGGTCAGGTGCATTCGCTTCTCGAGAGCACTCCACCGGACGGGGGCTTGGCGCTACGTAACAACATGACGTCCCGCTATACGGTGGTCCTGCCCGACGGGAGCCAACAGGACGTGTCGCAGGCTGGACTGATCAAGGCTGCTCACTCCTGGGTCGAGCCGACATTCACGATCACTCCGGTTCAAACGTGAACCGGTCCGCAACACCTGATCGGAAGGCGGCGGCCAGCACCGGGCTGGTGAGCGCGGACCGCCGGGTTTTGCCAAGTGGCCTGCTGCCGTTAAGGGCACCCCAGCGCAGCCGCAGGCACACCCTGTCGGGCTCGGAAAGTCATCGCCGCAGGTGAAATGAGTGTGACGATCCCGGTTGGCATGATGTTCGCGTGATCGTTTCGATGCTGTACAAGGTGGCGCGCAAGCTGCTGTCCTTCCCCAAGATGCTGCTTCGCCGCGACACCGCCAAGGACGCAGAGTTGCTCGTGCTCAGGCATGAGAACGCGGTCCTGCGTCGCCACCTCGCCGGCCCGGTCCGTTATGAACCGGAGGATCGGTTCTGGCTGGCGGCGCTCTCCAGCCTGATACCCCGTCACCGCTGGCGGGCGGTCTTCCCGGTCACGCCCGGCACTCTTCTGGCCTGGCACCGTCGGCTCATCGCGGCGAAGTGGGACTACAGCACCCAGCGCACCCGCACCGGGCGGCCGCCGACCAGAGCGGTGGTCAAGAACCTCGTGCTACGCCTGGCTCGGGAAAACGCTGGGTGGGGCCACAAGCGGATCCAGGGTGAGCTGGCCCGCCTCGGGCACCCGATCGCCGCATCCACGGTGTGGGAGATCCTCCACGCGGCGGGCATCGACCCCGTCCCGCGCCGCACCGGCCCGACCTGGCGTGAGTTCCTCACGGCCCAGGCCGAGGGCATCATCGCCGTCGACTTTTTCCATCTCGACACGGTGCTCGGCCAGCGCCTCTACGCGCTCGCGTTCCTTGAGCACGGTACCCGGCGCCTGAAGTTCCCCCAAGGCCGGGTAGTTAGCGTTTCCGCAGGTCACGCAAGGCGGCGGTGCCCGTTGGGGCGGCTGCCGTGTAACGGCCCGTGCGAACTCTCCTGATCAGCCCTCTTTCGGTCCAGCGGGCGAGTTGTCGATAGGTGGCGACCAGGGTGACGCAGGGACCGTGGTGGCCGGCAGCGCGGGCCGAGGGGGCGGGGGTTGCAGGAGAGCGATCGTTACGGAGGCCACGGTCCGGCTCCCGTCGGGGCGGCCGTCCATCTTCCTTTCCGCGTAGCGCGAGATGGGCGATTTCACCTTCCGGGTACTCACGCGGGGCCGGCGCGACGGGGCCAGCTCCGACAGGACCCGCCGTCCGATCGCCCCGATGCCCTGCTCGAAGACCTCTTCCGCACGTACCAGCAGGTCGCGCGCCGTTTGGAGAGCGATCGTGAAGCCGCAACGATCGGGGTCGGTCCCCGGCCGCGACTCCGCCGCCTCGACCATGGCCCGACGCAACAACTGGTAGAGGGTCAGCAGGGACCACATCTCCTGCTCGACGCCGACCGGGTCGCACGAACGTAGGACTCGCCCGTACAGGATGGTGTGACGCAGGGCATAGTAGGCACTCTCGTGCTGTCGGGTAGGTGCGGCGCGTCGCCGCGCCGCACCCCCCTCAGAACCGGACTTGCCCGCTTTCCGGGCATCCGGCTCAAGCAGGCCCTGAAGGCCCACGGGCAGCCAGAAGTGCTGGTTCCCCGGTGCCATTGCCGCCGCGCCAGCGGTGGCAATGGGCATGGATCAGTCGGAAGGCGACGCGACCGTCAGACCTGCCCGTGCCCGCTTCGACGGTGATCGCGTTCTCGCGGACCGCCATCCGGGTCGCCCGCAGCCACTGCTCCCATTCCTGAGGGCTTTGCGGCTGGCGGATGGCGTGGAGGAGGAGACTTCCGCAGAGCGGGCACCGTCCGTGCTGCGTCTGGAGCAGACGCAGCCAGAACGGGCTCAGCGGGGGCTTGTTCCTGCGCCGCCGTGAGGCCCAGTACTCGGTCAGCGCCGGGTCGTCCACGGACGCGCCCTTGATGACCAACTGGTGTCTGACGATCTTGGTCCAGGCGAACTTGGCGAGATAGCGGCCGGTTTCCCGGTCGCCGAAGACCCACCGGTCCTGCCTGGAGGTGTTGAACCGGCCGAAGTACCGGGCCGTGACCCAGCCCCTCGGCTTGTTCGGGTGTGTGTGCCTGGCCCACTTGTAGACCAGCCTCCACACATGGTCGTCCAGCGAGGTGAACACCTCGCTGGAGACCACGCCCCGATAGTAGGCAGCCCAGCCCCGGATGATCGGGTTGAGCTTGGCGATCACCGCCGCCGCGTTCTGCCCCCGAAGGGCCAGCACTTCGTCGGTGAGCCGTGCCCGGATCCGTCGCACGCCCGCCTTGCTCGGCTTGATCAGCAGCATGCCGTGGTAGCGGCGGACGTTGAACCCCAGGAAGTCGCAGCCCTCGTCGAGGTGCGCGATGCGCGTCTTGTCCTCGTTGAAGGCCAGGCCCCTGGGCGCCAGCCACTCGGCGAGCCGGGCCTTGACCTGCTGGGCCTCGTCACGGCTGTGACAGAGCGCCACCAGGTCGTCGGCGTACCTGATCAAGGTCGGTGAGCCCACTGCCAGTTCACCGGCACGAGGGCCGGAGGTTCGGTAGCGGACTCCGGCGGCCTCTTCCATTCCATGCAGGGCCACGTTCATCAGCACGGGGGAGATGATCCCGCCTTGCGGAACCCCCTCCTCGGTCGGAGCGAAGGAACCGCGGTCGATCATTCCCGCCTTCAGCCACTGCTGGACCAGCCCCCGTGCGGGGAACAGGCCGATGGAGGCAAGAAGGTGGTCATGGTCGATGCGGTCGAACGCCGCCGCCAGGTCCGCGTCGAGGACCCACTGCCGCTTCGGGTTCTTGCCCTTGGCGGCCAGGAAGATCGCTCCGATCGCGTCATGACAGCCGCGGCCGGGACGAAATCCGTAGGACCTCGGCTCGAACCGCGCCTCCCACTCGGGCTCCAACGCGTTCAACGCCACGGCTTGAAGACACCGGTCGATGATCACGGGAATTCCGAGGCCGCGCTGACGGCCGATGGCCTTGGGGATGTACACCCGCTTGACGGGCAAGGGCTTCCACGGGGCCGCCCGATGCTGCATCCAGTCGGCCAGTTCGGCCTTCCCCTGGGGCAGCAGGACGACCCGACCGTCGATCCCCGCCGTTTTGCGGCCAGCGTTGACCTCCGTCACCCGCCGTACGCTCACCAGCGTGTTGGAGCGGGAACGGAGCATCAGTTTCTGGAGATTGCGGACCCTTTTGAGGTCCCCTGCCTGCGATGCCGTGAAGATCCGCTGCCTCAGCCGCCGTACTTCGTCCTCCGCGCCCTGCCAGTCGATCGACTGCCAGTCGGTGAAGTCGCCCTCCGGTCCGTTCACGATGATGACGGTGTCGTCCTGGACGGTGTCCGCCACGGATGATGGTGTCGCCACGGTGTCCAACTTGCCCTTCGGTTCCAGCGTTGATGGTCATCGAGTCCTCACAGGCCCACCTGACCCACGTCAGCACCCTTTCGGGTCCGGGCAGAGCCCGTATCCGGCCGGTTATGCGGGGCGACCAGCGGAGGTGCTGGCTATCTGCCCCGGTTTCCCGCTGCCTTTCGGCGACCGGCATTCGCTTCTTGGGTCATCCTGTGCCCGCTGGGGAGTTGGACCTTCCTTGCGGTCGGCTTACCGGCGCCCTTCGGCGCCGGACCCCAACGGGGTTTCCACGTTCCACACGAGTGAGACACGACCGGGGTGGGTGCCCCCTAAACTCCGGGACGGCGATGCTCTCCCGGCTGATGATGGGTCCTCAGCCGGCGCCTGCCGCTTCTCAACGGCCAGTCCTGCACCCCGCTGGAACAACCCATCGGCGGGGCCCACGATCACGAAGCATCGTCAGGGGTTCACTCACGTTCACCCGTCCGGTCTTCCCCTTGCCTGTAGCCCCCGGATGGAACAGGGGCCCTTGGGCTTCTCCTCCGAGCTTCACACCCCGCCGTTACCGGCGACGCATGTCGAAGTGGGGACGGGCCTTGAGCACTGGCCCGGAACTACGCTGTCGACATCAAGTCGATCCTCCTGTCAGGTAATTCACTCAATCTCGTGCGACTTCGTGTCGCACCCCAGCGTTCGTGATACAGCTGCACAAGACGGTCGGCGGGATAGCGCCGAGCGTCCAACAAGGTGGTCACCAGCCGGTAGGAGCCGTCGAAGCCGGTGCCGTCCGTGCAGACGACGCGCACCTGGGCCTCGATGATGCGCACGGCGACACCGCCGATGACCGAGAGATACGAGGAGTCGGAGAGGGGCTGCAGGACCGGCGGGCGGCGGCGCTGGCTGATGCGGCCAACGACGCGTGCGCCGGTGGCGTGTACGGCGGCGAGGAAGTCGTTGCCGTCGAAGCCCCGGTCCCACAGCACCAGCATCTCAGGGCTCAGATGAGACAACAGGCGGCTTGCGTAGGAGGTTTCGCCCTCTCGGGTGGGGCCGAACACCGCGCCGATCACCGCGCGCGTCCCCGTCTCGACCAGCGTCATCAACTCGATCTGGGGATAGCCGCCGTGCGGGCACCAGCCGAGCCAGGCGCGGTTGCGTTCGCTGTCTGGTGTCTTGATCGAGCTGCAGCCGTCGAAGGAGACCGTGCGGTAGGGACCGAAGCGCGCTCCCGGCGTCCGTGGTTGAGCCAGCGCCCCGGCCACCACCTCGAACAGCGCTTTCATCGGGGCACAGCCCACTCGGCGGCGCAGATCGCGCAGGCCCTTCGCGCTGGGGGCGAGCAGGACGCCACCGACTCCGGAGGCCAGTTTGTCCCACACCAGTCGGTATCCGACCTCCGGGAACAGGCACATCGCCACCAGGAAGTACACCCCGACCCGCGACGGCAGGTCCCGCAGTCGATGTTGGACCGCGCGGGTCTCCTCCAGAACGGCATCCACCAACTCGAAGGGCAGAAAGGGAGTCAGGCCACCGAGCTGCCCAGCAGCGAACCTCCCGGCGGCCACGTGACCGTACGGGTGATGGCGGTTACCGGGGCGGACAAGACATGATGAGACGGCAACGGAGCTCCTCGGAAACAAGCTGTCTTGGTCGACTACCTGTACCAACGAGCTCCGTTGCTCTTTCCTCAACGAGCTTGCGTGACCTGCGGAAACGCTAACTACCCGGCCTTGGGGGAACTTCACGACGGATCTTCCCCGGCCTGCACAACAACAAGCAGGGCATGGAGCCGTTCGACTCCTTCGGCCGGGTATGGCTCCCCGGACACGGCCTCCCGGAGCACATGCGGCCTGCCGGAATCGTGCGAGTGAACTGCATGTCGCAGGAGATGCCCAACATCGCCTATCTCTCCTACGTGAACGACGACCGGATCAAGATGAGCAGCGAGCTGTTCCAGCCCACGGACGCCGATACCGGCTCGTCATGGTGGGTGGTCACCGAGCCGAGGAACTACGGCAAAACACGGTTCGGCCAGTGGAAGACCCGTTGGCGGGCTCTGCCAGAAAAGACCGGGACACAGTCGGAGAGCGAGTTGAAAGCCCCCTGGTACACGATGACCTGCCGCGAGATCACCCCCATGTTCGTCGATGGCGCAGGTTTGACACGTGAAGGACTGGCGGTGGCCACCGCCCGCATGTGCGACCAGGCACTGTCCTGGTCGGATCGGACCAAGTACCCCGCGCCGCTGCACGCCGCCCTCCAGATGGACCTCGACCATCCGAACTTCCGCCGCTCGGCACCCGCGGAGTATGAGGACCGTGTCATCCTCGACCAAGCGGTGGAAGGCCTCGACCTGACTGGAGACAGGTGATCGTGCGCCGCCACCGGGTTGTGACGTGTCGCCATATTGGTTGTGGGTCGTGGCTGTGATGTGGGGTGTTGTGGTTGGAGTGGGGACATGGTCAGGGTGTGCCGGGGCGTTGCCTCACGGTTCCTTGATCGTTTCTGTATCGCCCTGACTTCACCTGTCCTGACCAGTGGCGGAACCGGAACGCGGTAGGCAGTTGTCCATGTCAGCACGCACACTTGATGCTCCGTTCGGAGTGATCACACACGGGGGAGCGCCCGGCAGGCTGTGAGGCGGTCTGCCGGGCGGGGCTCCCCAGGGGACGGAGAGGTAGATGACAGGTAGTCAGGTAGCGCATAGCGCGGTGTTCGGCCTGCTGGCGGACGGTGAGCCACCGGCCCCGGGGGAGAATCCCGGTGGGGAAGGGCTGGCGGGGCTGATCGTCGCGGTCCTGGAGTGGGTGGGCTGGACTGCTGGCATGGGAGTGCTGGGACTGCTGGCCGTCCTCGCCGGGGGCGCGTGGATGTGGGGCCGGGCGCCGAAGGCCACCGGCGAGGAGAGGCGCCGGGTCCGATAGGGCGGCGTCGTCCTCGCCAGGCCGAGATCCTGCGGGCGACGGACGGAGCCACCGAAATCGACTTTCTGGGCGACAACGCCGGCGAGGCCGGAACTGGTCAGGGTGCCACCCTTGAACGCGTCCCCTCCAAACTGCAGGCACAACGAGCAGGGATTCACGGAGTGTGGTCGGGTCAGGCGCGTGATCTCATCGGGTCGGTCGAACTTCGTTGAGACTGATCAAACTTCGCTGAGACGGGTGTGCGCCACGAGGCGCTATGCAATCGAGTGGAGGTGAAAGGCCTTCTCCGCCGGATCGTCGCAGCGGTCTGGTGAAGCTGGGGGCAGCCTGATCCGGGGAACGCCGGGGAGGGCGGCAAGCAGCCCCGACAACGGCGGGACGTGCCGGGACTACCGGACGGTGCGGGTCCGTCTAGCGAGGTCAGAAGGTGTAGCGAGAGCGAACCAGTGGTTGAAGCTCCGTAAGCAGTGAGCCGGCTCAAACCTGGTGGATACGGGCCGGTGTGCAGTGCGTGACGCGGCCGCCTTCGGGCGGGCAGGTCAACTCCGAAGCCGGATTTCCTGTTCCGGTGGGGAGGCCACGTTGAAAGCCTGCGGCGTAGACGTGGCGATGCTGCCGGAGTAGAGCTGGGCACCTCCCTGACCGATCGATTGTGTGGTGAACGTGGGAACCACCTGCGGTCGCCCGAACCGCCGGACAGCCAGTGCGGCGGTGGGCAGGTCCGTTGCCGACTGATGGCCGTGGGTGGGGCGGAGGCCCCGTAGTAGTCGCGGGAGTAACGACCCGTCAAGGAGGCCGGGAAAGCCGGTCGCAGGGCCAAGGGGGCCAGCAAGTCAGTGGCTGAAGTTACTGGAAGGTCAGGAGGTCATCGCCGGTGAACACCGACGATCTGGAGTCCGCCCTGTTCGGGGCAGAGCTGCGGGTACTGAATATCCAGACCAAGCTGCACCGTTGGGCTCGTGGTGATCCTCATCGCAGGTTCGACGACCTTTTCAATCTCGTCGCCGATCCCGGCTTCCTTCTGGTGGCCTGGGACCGGGTGCGGGGAAACAAGGGTGCACGTACTGCCGGGGTGGACGGACGCACGGCGTCGTCCATCGCGCTGAGGGTCGGAGTCGAGGAGTTCCTCGGCATGCTGCGGTCGCAGATCAAGGACCGCAGTTTCCGTCCCCTGCCGGTGCGGGAGCGGATGATCCCCAAGGCGGGCGGCAAGCTGCGTCGCCTGGGGATCGCGACGATCACCGACCGGGTGGTGCAGGCATCCTTGAAGCTGGTGCTGGAGCCGATCTTCGAGGCGGATTTCCTCCCGTGTTCCTACGGGTTCCGCCCGAACCGCCGGACCCATGACGCGGTGGCCGAGGTGCGTCTGCTCACGTCCAAGAAGTACGAGTGGATCGTGGAAGGCGATATCAAGGCCTGCTTCGACGAGATCTCGCACACGGCCCTGATGGACCGGGTGCGGGCACGAGTCGGGGACAAGCGCGTCCTGGCTCTGGTGAAGGCGTTCCTCAAGGCGGGCATCCTCGGTGAGGACGGCCTGTTGCGGGACAACGACACCGGCACCCCGCAGGGTTCGATCCTCTCGCCGTTGCTCAGCAACGTGGCTCTCTCGGTCCTGGACGAGTTCATCGCCCAGGCTCCCGGAGGGCCCGGAACTGAACTCAACGAGCGCCGGAGGCGTCGACGCCGCAGTCTGCCCAACTTCCGGCTGGTCCGGTACGCGGACGACTGGTGCCTGATGGTTCACGGCACCCAGGCAGACGCCGAAACGCTGCGCGAACAGATCGCAGCGGTCCTCTCCACGATGGGCCTGCGCCTGTCGCAGGAGAAGACCCTGCTCACCCACATCGAGCAGGGCCTGGACTTCCTCGGCTGGCGCATCCAGCGCCACCGAAAACCAGGCACCGATCGGTACTACGTCTACACCTACCCCGCCAAGAAGGCCCTGCGGGCCATCATGGCCAAGGTCAAGACGCTGTGCCGCGAGGTCGGTACGAACCAGCCGCTCGACGCCCTGTTGCTCCGGCTCAACCCGGCGCTGCGGGGCTGGTGCGCCTACTTCAGGCCCGGAGTGTCCTTCGCGACCTTCTCCTACCTGCGCCACTACCTGTGGCACACGGTCTGGCGATGGGCGCGGCGGAAACACCCCAAGACGGCCCTGAGGAAGATCTACCGCCACTACTTCGGCCGTGGATCTTGGTGGGCCAGCGAGAACAGGGAGCTGTTCAACCCCATCTCGGTAGGCACCACGCGCTACCGCTATCGGGGAGCAGCCATCCCCACTCCCTGGCCGATCGCGGGATGAGAACCACCACCACGAGGCCCTTTCGGGGCTTGTGGAGAGCCGGGTGCGATGCCAAGTCGCATGCCCGGTTCGGGAAGCGGCTCCGGGGAAACGGGCCGGTCGAAAGACCGGAACCGCGCCCCGGGCCGACTTCACCAGCTGGGCCTTTTCGTTCTGGGCCTGCCGGCCGGGGGCGGCCGGTGGCCGGTAGCCGGCGGGTCTACCGGGCTTTGCCCTGCGGGTAGACCTCGGCCAGGAGGTCGAGCAGGTACTCCGTCACCGTCTCGGGGTCGCCGGTCCCAAGAGCAACGCCCGGGGGAGCCGCACGTCGTGTGGCGCCGCATCGGCACCCACGGCATCTTCAAGCCCCCGCCAGGCCCGTGTAAGAGCCTCCGCCGCGGGCGCCCGACCCCACGGCCGGGGGCCTACCCTCCTTTCGGCGTTTTCGATACGCATAGTCACTGCTCCGCCACACTGGCGGTATGACTGTTGACGAGCAAGGCGCGCCGGTTCGTACCCGTCCTCTTGCCCCGGTCCCCCGGTTCCTGGCCGTCCCGGGCACCGTCGTGCTGGTCGGCTACACCGTGATGTGCGCGCTCATGCTGGTGTCGTTCACTCGGGAGGCTGTGAAAGGCGACGGGGAGAGCCTGTTCACCATCGTTGGGGCGGTTCTGGCGGTGGTCGTAGCAGGCATCGTGTCGGCCCTGCTCCTGTTCAGCATTCCGCGAATGTTTTGGGCGTGGGTGATGTTCGCGCTCTGCGTCGGAGGTACCGCGACCTTCACCGGTGGAATGCTTGCTGGGCATGGTGGCCTCGACGATGCGGAGGGTTGGGTTCTGCTTGTCACGCTCACTGCAGTACAGGTAGGCGGCTTCACCGTTCCGGGGTTCGCTCTGCTGGCGATGTGGTCACCCCGGACCCTGGACGCTCTGGCGCAGATCGGCGGACGCAAGATCCGTTGACCGGCCTGCAAGTGTGCCCTGCGCACCAAGGGTCGCCGCAGCAATCAGCTGTGCTGCCGTCACAGCTTCGCCGTGTCCCACCCGTCCCACCCGCAGTCGTCCCTATCGACCTCCGGGATCGTCGCGTGGGCCCCCTGGTTCACGGGCGGGGCCGTTGGTTGGTGCGCCAGGTGATGAAGAGTCCGGTGGTGACGCTGGTGACGGCGGTGAGTGCGCCGGCGCCGCCGATGACGAACAGCACGGTGGCGAGCGCGAGGAGGACCAGCAGGGCGACCAGCTCCAGGACCCTCTCGCCCACGGCCGCGGCCCGGGGCCGGCCCTCCGGCGTCGCGGAGGGCTCCCCGATGGCCACCGGCTGGGGCTCCTGGCCGGCCGGCGGGGCCGGGGCGTTGGTGTCGGGGGAGGGCGTGGGGCCGTCGGTGGGGGGCGCGGGGATCTCCCGCGGGGCGGGGGCCGGGGCGGGCCGGTAGGCGTGGTCGGGGTGCTGTGGGGTGTTGCCGGTGGGGTTCATGTCTGCCAGTACAGAGCCCGGCCGGCCGCCTCCAGGGCCTGCACGAACACTCTCGTAGAGTCTCGATCGCCGCAGGTCAGAGGCGAAACGAACCCTTGCCCGGCCGGACACCTCCACCGGCCCTCAGCTGTTCGGCCGATTTCGGTACCGTTCGGCGCCGTCCCCTCTAGCCTGGAGCTCACACACCACGCAGGGGGACAAAGGTGAGCGACAGGGACGGCTCGACACAGCTGCCGGCACCGTCCTTCGAGCAGGAACTCGCCCGCTTCGCCGAAGACCTGAGGGACCTGCGCATCTCCTGCGGCAACCCCGCGCTGCGCACGTTGGGCCGGCAGGCGCCGGCTGCGCGGGCGCTGTCGGTGTCGGCGTTGAGCGAGGCGTTCACCGGCCGGCGGCTGCCGCGCCTGGATTTCCTGATGGCCGTGGTGCGTACCCTGCTGGCGATCGAGGACGGCCGCCCGGTGCGGCACGACGACGCCCGTCTGGAGGCCTGGCGGTTGCGTTGGCAGGACATGGTGCGCCTGCAGGTGGCGGACCGGCGCGGGCGCGGCATTCCTGGCCCGGACGGCGGGGTGGGGGCTGCGGTTCCGCCGCCCCGGGGGACGCCGGAGCCCGGCGGGGAGACGCTCGGCGGCGACGGCGAGCGTCCGGCCGTGGAGGAGGAGCGGCTGAGGGCGGCGGTGAGCGAGGCGGAGGGCATCCGGGCGGTGGCCACCGCCCGTGCCGAGCAGATCCTCGTCGAGGCGCAGGCCGAACGCGACCAGGCGGCCGTCGAACTTGCGCGGCTGCGCGGCAGGGTCGCGGACGAGCTCGCGGCTGCGAAGGCGAAGGCCCGCCAGGAGATGGCCCAGGCCGCGGCGGACGCCGCCCGTATCCGCGAGCACGCCGAACAGGAGGCCGCGCAGCGGTTGGCCGCGGCAACCGCACCACCGCGGCCGGACGGCCCGGATGGGGCCGGGAACCACACGGACGGCCCGGACGACACCGTCCGGCGTCCTGCCGGGCCGGATCCGGAGAAGTACCCCAGACCGAGGCGCCGGCGCGGCCAGGACGCGGTGATCCGGCAGGAGATCACCCTGGAGGAGGCCGCGTTCGGCACCACCAAGGAATTCCAGGTCGACACCGCCGTCACCTGCGCCACCTGCTCCGGCGCCGGCGCGGCCCCCGGCACCTCGGCGCAGGAGTGCGACACCTGCCAGGGCAGGGGCCAGGTCTCGCAGGTCACCCGGACCTTCCTGGGCACCACCACGTCCTTGCGGCGGTGCCCGCGGTGCCAGGGGTTCGGCACGGTCGTGCCGGCCCCGTGCCCGGAGTTGGTCTGCGAAGACGGCCGGATCCGTGTCCGCCACACCCTCACGGTCAAGATTCCGGCCGGGGTCGACAACGGCACCCGGATCCAGCTGGCGGGCGAGGGCGAGGCCGGTCCCGGCGGCGGCCCGGCCGGCGACCTGTACGTGGAGATCGAAGAGAGCGCCCATCCGACCTTCCAGCGGCGCGGCGACGACCTGCACTGCACGGTCACCATCCCGATGACCGCCGCCGTCCTCGGCACCCAGGTGCCGCTGCAGACCCTGGACGGGCCGCACGACGTCGACATCCGCCCCGGCACCCAGTCCGGCCGGTCCATCCCGCTGCACGGCCGGGGCATCACCCACCTGCGTAGCGGCGGCCGCGGCGACCTGATCATGCACATCGTGGTGGAGATCCCCACCACGCTCGACGCCGAGCAGGAACAACTGGTCCGACAACTGGCGGCGCTGCGCGACGAGGAACACCCCTCCAGCCGGTTCGCGCCGGGCGAGCAAGGACTGTTCTCCCGTCTGAAGGACGCGTTCAACGGCCGCTGAAGTCCGGCGGCCGGCCCTCCCCTGACCTTGCCGCACAGTGCGCATCCCGTCCTTGCGCGGAGCCTCTTCCGGTGGTGATGGCGGAGCCGGCCCAGCTGCGGCCGGTGATTCATTCGGAGGCGGACCCGCTGCAGCTTTCGCCCGGGTGGCGTGGGTGGTTTCCGCCGGGCCTCAGGCGTGTACAGGCCGGTCGGTCGCGATGGCTCCGGGAACCGTAGGGGAGAGCCTAGAGGGGCAGCTCGTGGCTGTTGCCGCGGATGCGTAGTTCGGTGGAGCCGGGGCTCCAGCCGGTTACGAGGAATGCGGCGGCGGGGCCTTTGACGGTCAGCTGTCGGTCGTCGCCGTGGCGGACGGCCAGGGTGGCGTCCGCGTCCTGCAGGACGATGGTGCCGGCCCACTGCGCCTGGCCTTCGATGTGCTCGTCGGGGCGGGCGAACGGCCTCGCGGGGATCGGTTCCGTCCAGCGGCTCAGGTCAGCGTGGCAGGGGTATGGCGATCCACCGGCCGACACGGTGGCATCCCCGGTGTAGGTGGTCATAGAGATTGTCTCATTTGGTGAGTCTGCGGTGGCAGATGAGGGTGGCGGCGATGGTGGCGAAGGCTGCGAAGTGGTCGGCCTTGCGTTCGTAGCGACGGTGGAGCCGGCGGAAGCCTCCGAGCCAGGCCATCGTCCGTTCGATGGTCCAGCGGTGGCGGCCGAGGCGGGTGGAGGCCTCGACGCCGCGGCGGGCGATGCGGTGAGCAATCTGGCGGCGTCGCAGGTAGGCCCGGATGAAGCGGTGGTCGTAGGCTTTGTCGGCATGAAGTTTGCCGGGTCGCCGACGCCTGGGGCCGCGGCGGGACCGGATCGGCGGGACAGCCTCGACGAGCGGGATCAGGGCCTGGCTGTCGTGGAGGTTGGCCCCGGAGATCGCAACCGAAAGGGGCAGACCGGTACGTTCGGTGAGCAGATGGATCTTCGAACCGTACTTGCCCCGATCTACAGGATTCGGACCTGTCAGATCCCCTTTTTCAGGGCCCGCATGTTCACCGAGTCGACCGCGCAGCGGGACCAGTCCAGCTTGCCCCGGGCGCCGAGCTCGTCCAGGACCAGGCGGTACAGCTTGGCCCACACCCGCGCCGCGGTCCACTCGGTGAAGCGCCGGTGCGCGGTCGGACCGGACGGGCCGAAGCACGGCGGCAGCTGAGCCCAAGTACACCCTGACGTTGCGACGAACACGATCGCGGCCGGCACCTCGCGGTCCCCGTGCCGCCGCCGACCGCCGCCCTGCGGACGCGTCGGCGCCGGGGGCACCACCCGCTGGAACAGTTCCCACAACTCGTCCGGCACGAGACGATCCACGATCAGCACACCCGGAGTCTACTCAAACATCCAAATGAGATGACTTCATAGTGCCAGTGTGAGCCCGCGCCGAACCCGCCGCACATCCCAGGATAGTCATATTTCGCATTCCTTATTGGAAATATGCATGAAATGGGGTAGACTGAGGCCATGTCACTGAGCACGCTGCAAACGCTGCGCATCACGGTCGCGGCACTGCGCCAGGTCACCGAGGAGACCCAGGGGCAGCTGGCGGCCGGGATCGGCCTGACCCAGGAAAAGGTGTCCCGTCGTCAGTCGGGTGCCACGGTGTGGACGCTGGACGACGTCGACGCGCTGGCCGCGCACTGGGGCCTGGACGTCCTGGACCTGCTGGCCGGCCCCACCCGTGCCACCGAGGCCTACAGCACCCGCCACCACCGGCCGGGCCCGGCGGCCACCGGCGAGCTTCTCCCTGCCACCTTCGCCGCCGCCCCGGCCCCGCCCGCTGCCGCCGCACCCGCGGCGACGAAGTCCCGGTCCACCGATCCGGCCCCGACCACCCCTGCGGCGGCTGCACCCGCCGCAACCCCGCCGCCGGTGACCGCGGTGGCCCCAGTGGTGCCGGTCGTCCTGGACGTCGCCGTCGAGCTCGACCGCGGCCCGGACGGCGAGCTGCTGCTCACCGACCCCGCGCCGTGCGTGCGGTGCGGGCGCCCGACGCCGTACCGGGCCGGGGGCCGCCCGCTGCACGCCGGCGGCTGGTGCACCCCCGCCGCCCCGGTGGAGCCCGCAGGCCTCGCCGACGCCGCCCAGCAGGCCGTACAGGCCGCCGTGGCACCGGACACCACGCCCGCACCGGCCGGCGGGCCCACCGCCCCCGCAGGCCTCGCCGAGAGGGCCCAGCAGGCCGTCCAGGCCGTCCTCGGCCAACCGCCCGCCCCTGCCACCACCACGCCCGTCGCGGCCCCCTCCCGGCCCGCTGAAGCCCCCGCCCCGCCGACACCGACCCCGGCCGAAGCCGCAACGAGTCCCGCCGAGCAGACACCCGCCGCCGCGCCCACCCCGCCCGGCCCGGCTGCGCCAGCGGCCGCCGAGGCCGGTGCGGCCGGTGCTCCGGTCCGCACGGAGCCGGCGACGTTGGCGGAGTTGCTGGACCTGATCCGGCGTCCGGTCGAGCGGGAGCTGGCCCGGCACGGCGGCGACGTGGACGCCGCCACCGCCGCCTTGGTGAAGAAGGCGATCCCGGATGCGATGGCGCTGCTCGCCGTTTCCCGGGTCGGCGCGCGCTATGAGCACACGGATCATCCGCCGCTGCCGGACATTCTGAAGAAGGCGTCGAAGGCGTCGGCGGATCAGGTGTGGGAGGCGCGCCCGAAGTGGAAGAACTCCGCGCTCATCAAAAGCGCTGGTTCGGAATTGACGGTGTCGGCGCTGGATATGAACGGCGCCTATCTCTCCGCCCTCAAGTCGCACCTGCCGATCGGGAAGCTGTCGAAGGACACCTCCGGCGTGTGGGATCCGAGGCAGGCCGGCCTCTACCTCGCCACCCCGCCGGCCTGGGAGCACCCGGACCTGCCGAACCCCATCGGCAACCGGGACGAGCCGGGCCCGCTCTGGCTCACGTCCAGCACGATGCGGATGCTCCAGCGCCTGGCCGGCCCGAAGTTCGGCCTGTGTGAGGCGCCGGTCATCCACGAGGCGTGGACGGCCTACTCGACGGAGAACATCCTGGAGAACTTCCGCCAGGCCCTCGGCGCCGCGCGCGACACCGCCATCGCCGAGAACGACGCCGTCACGCTGGAGTACGTGAAGGCGATGTATTCCAAGTTCGTCTCCACGATCGGCCTTTCCACCGCGAATCATAAAATGAAGAGGCCGGACTGGATGCACATCATCCGGGCGCAGGCCTTCGCGAATCTGTGGTGGAAGGGCAAGAAGGCCCACGACGCCGGACTCACCATCGTGCAGATGATGGGTACCGACGAACTCCACCTCGTCGGTGACTGGCGCAGCGTTTTCCCGGAGGGCCGGAAGGTCACCGAAGTGAAACTGAAGGACACCTACACCATCGGGGGCGGTAAGTAATGGCCGGACGTTGGATGGAATTCGGGAAGTACGGCGCGGCCGGAATTCCCGGCTGGCTCGCCATCGCGCGCGGGCTGGACGACTTGGTCACCGGTCCCGTTTCTCCGGTGACGAGCAAGCGCGGCCTGGCCGCACGCGTCCGGTACCTCACCCGCTCCGCCGCCGGTTATGAGGCGATGGCCCGGGCCGGAATCACCGCCAAGCCCCGCACCATCAAGAACTGGATCAAGACCGGAAAGGCGACCCCCGCCAACCGGGAGATGGTCGACGCCGCGTACTGGACATTGCGGCGCCACAACGTCGTCACCGACCTCAAGCGCCGGCTGAACAACAACGGCGCCGGCACCCGGGTGGAGATCTACCCCGTCGACCAGGCCGGCGTCGACGAGAAGCGTCGCCGCGACATCTCCCACCGGGCGATCAACGTTCGCGGCGCCTGGGACGACATGGTCGACGCCTGGGACAAGGGCCCCAACGACCCGTCCGCGGCCGAGATGCTCGACGTGATCTGGGACGAGGTCATCACCGACCTCGGCTCCGACTACGACGCCTACTCCTACGTCACCCACATCGGATTCGCCGCCTGAACCACCGTGCAATGCAGACGGGTCGGCCCCGGAGGGACGGTTCCCTCCGGGGCCAACCCGCGTTTCGGACCCTGCGTCAGCGGCGGCGGCCGCGCGCCCCCGCGCCGCCGAGCACACCCCAGGTGGAGTCGTCGGCAGCCCCCCAGGTGGAGTCGGGCACCGCGCCCCACGTGGAGTCCCGCACGGCGGGCAGCAGCCCGCCCTGCGGGCCTGCGGCGGGCAGCTGGGAAATGGTCACCGGCATGGAGGCCTCCTTCACGAGCGGGTGGAGTAGAAGCGCCACCGCCGCCGCCCCCGGCCGCACCCACCCCTACCGGGCCCGCTCCACGGGGCAGACCTCGGCCAGCAGGTCCAGTAGGTACTCCGTCACCTGCTCCGCCTCGCCGGCCCGCACCCGCGTGTAGACGGCGGTGCGCAGCTGCGCGTCGACCGTCTGCAGGACGTACCCGTCCACCAGGCCGCCGGCGCCCGGGCGTTGGCGGGCCAGGATCTGCCGGGGCCGGCCTTCCTCTTCGGCCAGGACCTCGACGTCCTCGGCGTCCGGGCAGTCCCGAAGCTGGTGCACCCACTGGGTTGGCATGCCGACCATTCTTCCCCCCGGAATTGCCGCCAAGGCCGCGCCGGGTGCCCCGGCCGGCCGCCGCGCCGCACGGACGGACAGGCAGCCGGCTCCCCCGAGCCCTGGGCACAGCCCGTGCCGACGGCTGCCTCGGCCCCGGCACGCCGCGGCCCCGGCACGCCGCGGCCCGGGCCGCTGCTGCGGTCCGGGGCCGAGAGGGCACTGCGGGGGCCTGCTAGGCCCGGCCGAGGTGGAAGACGGTGACGGTGACCGTCTGGTCGTGGACCTCGTACTGGACGCGGTAGAAGCCGACCTGGATGCGGTAGATGCCGCTGGCCCCGATGGTGAAGGCTCCGGCGGGACGGGGATTGTCGGCCAGGAGGTCGACGGCGAGGAAGACCTGCTCGATGCCCTCACGGTCGCTGGCGGCGTGCTTCTCCGCAGCGGCCAGGGCGGAGGGCTCCCAGGTGACGCGGTAGGTCACGAGGCGTCCCCGAAGACCCGCCGGCGCGCCTCGTCCTGCGGGATACCGGGGCCGCTCTCGCCACGCTCCTTGCGCGCCAGGTACTCGGCGGCCACCCGGTGGTACTCCAGCTCCTCCAGCTCGGCCGGGCTGATCAGCACCGCCATAGTCTGCCCCCGGTCGGTGAGGGCGACGTGCTTCTGCTCCGCGCTGACCTGCCGGGCAAGAGCCCCGAGCTTGTTCCGGGCCTCAGTGATGGGGTAGGTGTCCATGCGCACAACTCTACACAAGTGCGCACTACTGCGCAGTTGATTGACATTCGAGGCCGGACGGCGCGGAGCCGGCCTGCGGGTTGTGCGCCGCCCAGGCGAGGGCCCGGTCAATGACCGCCAACAGCGCCGGCAGGTCGGCTTGGACGTCGCCCAGGACGGTGCTCGGCGCGGTGGCGGCGACGGCACCCACGGCAAGGAGAGCGAGCTGCTCGGCACTGGTCAGGTCCGGGGCGCCCTCGGTGCCGGCGGCGCCCAGGAGCACGTAGGCGTCCAGGCGGTAGCGCAGCCCGCAGCTCACCTCGCCGCTCCCGCCCGGGACGATCTCGCGACCCAGCACCCGCCGCACCGCCTCGGCGAACGTATCCAGCACCCGACGGTGCGCACCGTCGCCCTGCCGCGCCGCCAGCGCCTCCACCCATGTGGCGGCCCGCTCCCCGACGGCGCCAGCCTCGACCAGTACCTCGCGCACCGCCCGGCCCACCTCGCCCCCGTCGCCGTCGTGCAGCGCCGTGGTGACGGGGAGGCAGGTCGTCACGTCGTAGGCCGGTGCAACCGCGGCTGCATCCGGCCGGTCACGGGACGCGGCGCCCCCTGCCAGGCCGCTCAACGGACGCTCCCCCTCGGGCAGACCTCGGCCAGCAGGTCCAGTAGGTACTCCGTCACCTGCCCCGCCTCGCCGGCCTGCACCCACGTGTACACGGCCGTGCGCAGCTGCACGTCGACCGTCTGCAGGACGTACCCGTCCACCAGGCCGCCGGCGCCGGGCCGTTCGCGGGCCAGGATCTGCCGGGGCCGGCCTTCCTCTTCGGCCAGGACCTCGACGTCCTCGGCGTCCGGGCAGTCCCGAAGCTGGTGCACCCACTGGGTTGGCATGCCAACCATTCTCCTCCCGCCGCGGCCGCCCCCGGTCCACTCGGGCCGAACTACCGCAGTGGGCGCGCCGGGTGGCCTGGCCGGCCGTCGCGCCGCCGGTGCCCGGGGCCTGGCGGTCGGTACCGCCTGGTGCGGGCGCCCGCCGGCGCCTGAGACGCACACCTCGCAGCGCGAGCGCCTCGCCGAGCTGCGCGCCGTACGCGACGCGGCCGTCGTCGCGGTGCGCCGGCATCCGACGATGGTGCGGGCGCTCGCGGAGGGCTGTTGGGCGGCGACCGATGTGGCGCTGTTCCACGCTACCGAGCCGACGCCGGAGCCAGCCGACGCGGGGTAGCGGACCGTCCGCCCGGCCCGGCCCCACCTGGTCGTGTCGTCCTGCGCTGAGTGCGGCCGTGACCGTGATGCCACGGGGTCGTTGAACGCCGTGTACGCCCATTGCGGCGCACACTCATCCCGTCCTGCGGACGCCGCGCACAGCCCCCCGGGCGGTCGTCCGCAGGACGGTGCCGCATCCGCGCGGGCGCCTGCGGGCCTGCGCCGCCCAGGCCGGTGCGGCTGCCACCTGTGGTGCCCTGCCCCGGTTCCGGCAGGCCTCCGTGGCGGCGCCGGGGCGGTCGTAGGCTGGAGAGTACTGGGATGGAGCGCGTCCGCCGGGCGAGGCGGACGCCGCGCGAACCGTAGGGAGAGGGTCCCGAAGGTTCGCGCGCCGGGCCCGGCGAGTGCCGACGGTGTTCGCCGGCCCGGTCCCGCCCGTGCGCCGCCCTACTTGCTCAGCGGGCCGACCAGACCGGGCAATCGGGGGCGTGCCTCGTCCACACGATCACGCCGCCGCCCTCGCGCACGTCCCGGCTGCGCACGGCCGCGCAGCACCCGACGGCCGGCAGGCTCTGCCCGGCCGGTACGGCGCTGCCCGCCCTCGGCGGCGCGGCGGCAGCCCGCGCAGGACCCGGTGCCGGCCGCGCGGGGCGATTCTGCGGCGCGGGCCTCGGCCCCACCAGGTCGAGGGGAAGGCCCAGGGCCCGGGCACGGCTACCACGACGGTTTCGACGCTCGGACATGCCGAACACCCTGCCCGCCCCCACCCGCGCAGGCGCCCCGCTGCGCCCGCGACACGCCGCCCCGGCCCCCGTCGGGCACCCGGGGTGAGCAACAGTGCTTTCGGCCCTTGGGGGCCTGCGGGCCGCGCCGTACGGTGGATGGACCAGCCCAATGCCACCGGCGCGCAAGATACGCGCTGGTGGCCGTTGACGACGACGCGACAGGGGAGGGGAGAGGGCGTGAGCCACCCCACCGACCCGAGCTTCACCACGGCCGTGCACGGCACCACAGCCGGCCCGATCGTCCAGGCCGCCGGCGAACTCGACCTCGACGCCGCCCCCATCCTCGACACCGCCCTGCACCGCGCCCTCGCAGCCGACCCCTCGGCCGACCGTCTGGTGATCGACCTGGCGGGCGTCACCTTCTGCGACTCCTCGGGCCTGGGCGCCCTGCTGCGCGCCCGCATCGCCACCGAGCAGGCGGGTCTGACCCTTCACCTGGCCCGACCCGCCCACGCGGTGGCGAAGGTGCTGGAGCTCACCGGCGCCTACAGGGTGTTCCCCGTCGACCGGGACGGGCCCGCCCTCCCGTACCCCCACGCAGTCTGACCCCGAGGGGCTCGCGCCGCCGGACCGGACCAGGGCAGGCCGTGGCGTCGGCGCCGGTTGTGGGAACAATCGAGGATGACGGAGAGGACGCGGGTGATGGCTGCGGTACGGGTCGATGTCGCGTACACGCTGGTGAGCGACGAGGGCGGGGAGCGGGTGCTGCTGGTGCGCAACCGGGACTCCTGGAGTCTGCCGGGCGGCCGGCGGGAGGACGGCGAGAGCCTCGCGCAGGCGGCTGTGCGCGAGACCGAGGAGGAGGCCGGCGTCGTCGTGGAGGCCGGCGCGGTGGTGCACGTCAGCGAACGGATCGACGCCGAGCTGCACGACGTGTTCACCGTCTTCCGCGCAGAACTGCTGTCGGGCACGCCGTCGGCCGGCCACCTCGACGAGGACGTGTCCGAGGTGGCCTGGGTGCCCGTGGCGCGGGCCGGCGAGCTGATGCCGTGGTACGCCGACGGGGTCCAGGCGCTGTTGGCGGCGGGCGGCGCCGGCTACGGCACCACCCGCCAGTGACCGCCGCCCGGAACCGCGACGCCACCGCGACGCAGCACCCCGCGCTGCCGACTGACCAGCCGCCAGCAGCCCCCGCCACCGCAGGCCGCAGCCGGGCCGCGGTGGCGTCGGCCCCCTGGTCGAGCTGGAAGACTGACGGGATGTCTGACCGTCGCGCGCTGCACAGCCTGTTCTCCTCGTCCCCCATCGACGCCCCGCTGCCCACCGGCGGCCGGGACCGGCTGCTGCCGGTGGAGCGCGCCCCCTTCCGGGAACCGCCCGCCCCCGCCGACGAAGACGACCCGCCGCAGTGCGCCCAGCCGCAGACCGGCCGCCGCCTGGGCCCGGGCGGCGCCGCCTACCCGGCCAACGACGCCACCCGCTGACCGACCACGCAGCAGCCTTTGCGGGAGTGCGGACAGCTGCGCAATCCCGCAAGGCGGCTGCGCACGCACCCGCACTCCCGCAAAGGCCGCGCTGCGCACGCACCCGCTTGCGCAGCGCGGCCTTTGCGCACGGGCTGCGCGGCTGCGCAGCGCGGCGCCCCGGGCGGCTGCGCGGTGCGGTCGGCGGGCGTCGACTCTGGTGGGGCCTTTTCCGTAGCGCGCTTCGTATCCGGGAGTAAGATCATCCGGTGACTTCCGAAGCGCCGCTACGAAATGATGATCCCTCGGGTACGGCCTCGCCGGGCCCGCTGTGCGGCTGGTGCGAGGCGCCACTGCCGCCCGCACCCAAGGGCCGGCCCCGCGCCTACTGCGATCTGTCGTGTAAGTCGAAGGCCGCCCGCCAGCGCATCGCGCAGCGCCCCAAGCCAGCCGTCGTCGAGGTCTCTGCCAGCTCGGCCCCGGTCGCGTTCGCGCTCCCGCCGGGCGTCCTGGCTGCCGCCGCCGAGGATGAGCCGGCCGGCCCGCGCCGGCGTGTCCTGGAGCTCGCCGACGCGCTCGCCGGCGCCGCCTACTACTTCGCCCGCACCGTCGACGACAGCGACCCCACCCAGGCCCTGACCAGGCTGCGCACCGCCGTGCCCTGGTTCGCCACGCGGCTCCTGGAGCAGGCGCAGGCCGCGCACGACGAGGCCGTTGCCGCCCTCGCGCCCCGCCCCGCCACACACCTTGATGCCCCCTCCGGGCACCTTGATGGCCCGGCCGTTTCGAATCGGCGCTTCGAAAAGCGGGCCTCTGTCGGTGGGACAACCCCGGCCGGGACCGCCTTCGGGAACGGGACAACCACGCCTGCGGTCGCCTCCCGCCCGGGCCCGGTCGAGTCGTCCGGGCCGAGCTCGGCCGGCCGCCCCGGGGGTCCGCGTCTTACGGATCGCTTCGTAAATCAGCCGACCCCGGCCGAACTGGAAGAGGCCCGGCGCATGCTGTCCAGCCCGCAAGTGCTCGCCCGCGTCTCGCCCCAGCTGCGAGGCCGCGACACGACGCCCGCGCCCGTTCCCGCACCGGCGGGCGGCGCCCCGCAGCCCGGCAACCGGCCCGCACCCGCCGCCGCGGCTGCCCCCACCCGGGAACAGCTGCGGCAGCCGGCCGACGGGGAGCGTCTGGTGGCTGCGCCGCCGACCCCCTATGAGCGGGGCTTCGGGGACTGCGACGTCCTACTGGCGCTGCCGCGGCTCGGCGCGGGCTGGGAGCTGGCCGGCTGGAGGGACAACAACCTCGCCTACTTCGTGCTCCACGACGGGGAGATCGTCGGCTGGGTCGAGATCGGCATCGGCGCCGTCCCGCGCTGGGCCGCCATCATCGACGGCCACTTCCTCACCGACACCGCCACGGGGGAGCTGCTCTTCCACGCCAGCCCGGAGCTGGCGGCCCGCACCGTCCGCCAGGCCCGCCTCGCGCCCCGGCCCGGCCGGTGACGTGAAGGCGGTGCGCGCCGCGGGCAATGGTGTGCGGCGCGCACCACCCGCCGATCCTCCCAGAGCCGCGCCAGCCGCTGGCCCGTAGGTGGTCAACGGTCTGGCTTTCGTGACGCGACCCTGCCTGAGACCGGGACATCAGCCCGATAGCGGATGGACCCAACAACCAAGCCGGCCCGTAAGCCGGCTGCTCAAGATTCTTTGTCGCTCTGGACCTCTGCCGCGCCCGGTAATGGGGGAACCTCCCCATGGACGACTGGAGGAGTCAGAGAATGACCGCGACCACTACGCCGTGCGTGCTCACCCAGGCGGCAGCCGCCTTGCGGGAGACCGCCGCCCGAGTCGGGATCTCCAAGCGGTGTGTGCCCGCTGAGGAGATGGCCAGCCGGAAAGTGGACCAGGAGCACATCCTCGTCCTGCTTTTGGTAGGCCGGGAAATGCCCTTCGGAGACAGGTCCCACCCTCACTTCTTCACGGTGTCGGCCCGCCTTGCCAGGTTCGGTTGGCGCTTCGGGACTGTGGACCTCTGGCTGTTCACGACGGAGGGTCGGCGGTTCGGCAAGTTGACGCAGGTCGCCGTGGCGCCCTTCAAGCCCCGGGAGGTGCTGCTCGCCGCTCTCGCGGCCCGCTGGGCGGCGATCGAGGGCGACTACGAGACAGTGGACAACTTCACGCGGAAGGTGCTCGGGCGGGTGCGACCGGAGCTGTGGCGCGAAGGGGTGGTGGATGCGCTATTGGGTGACTGGGTGGAGCACCTCGGTGGCTACCTGACCGATCCCGAGCTGACGCGGATCCTACGGGAGTACGCGGAGGTGGAGCGACGGCGGTGGCATCCGTTGTGGGAACGCCGGGCGGGGCACAGCCGACTGCTCATGGCTGGCGCCGCGATCGGCGACGGCCTGGTCCTGGAGGACCTCTTCTCCGACCGGCGCACGGCCGAGGACCGTGCACTGGAACACTTGCTCGGCGACGAGCGGGTGCGTTCCGTCCTTCGCCGGCTCAAGGCCGAGGAGAAGGCAGTGGCGGCGCTGTGGGCCCAAGGTGCGGGCACATGGGCCGAGGCCGCCCTCCGGGCGGGCCTTCCGGAGACGTACGGGGATCGGGTCCGCCGCAAGCTGCACCGGCTCGGTGCGCAGCAGGTCGAGCGCGCCGGCGCCGTGGCGGTGGCACGGTGAGCGGGATCTTGTACGCGGCGCTGCCGGAGTTCCTCGGCGGCCTCGCCGCAGCCGTGGCCGTGGCGGGAGGCAGCGCGGCCCTACGCGCCGTTCGGGCCTGGAGGAAGCGGTAGCGAACAGCGGGGCGCGGCGAGGGGCGGGGCTGGGCGACCGTTCCCGGGACGGCTCCCATGGGCAGCCGCGGCCCGCTTTTCGTGACGCCGAAGGGCTGTCCCAGGCCTGTGTCCTAGGACATCCACCCCCCGTTTGCCCAGGTGGGGAGGCCGCGCTGCGGGCCCGCGTCACGGATCACGATCCCGCCGTCACGACCTTGTGCCGCCGTACGCTGGATCAGGTGATCCCCGATCAGCACGGCCCCGAGCCGGCCCCGCGGTGCGCGGCCTGCGGCAAGCACCTGCCGCCCTCCGGGCGGGGCCGCCCGCGGGCCTACTGCGACACGGCCTGCCGGTCCGCGGCCTACCGGCGCCGGCGCACCGCGCCACCGGCCGCCACCGTCCCCGCCGACATGGTCCTGCCGAACATCACCGGCACACCGAGCGAGCAACTGCCCGCCATCGCCGAGGCCCTCGCCGACGACGTCCACCTCTACCTCGACGCCCTGTACAACGGCGAGGCCGGCGACGTCGAGCAGCTGCTCGCCGACCTCCACCAGGACTGGCCCGCCGTCCTCGACCGCCTCCTGGAGCAGGCCCGCCTCGCCCACGCCGAGCACGCCCAGGCCGCCGACACCGACACCACCGCCGCGAGGCCGCGGCCACCCGCCGGCCGCCCACCCGCACCCCGCCCCGCCGCCCAGGCCGGGCCTGACCGCTCCCCCGCCGGCCGGGAGAAATGGGACTCCCTCCTCGACGACACCCCCACCGCCCCACCACCCCCACCCACCCTGCCCACCGACCGCCACGGCCCCACCGACACCGAACACCCCCTGCCCCAAGCCGGCCCCACCTGGACACTGCGCACCTGGAGCAGCCTGGGCGAGCGCCCCACCGTCCACCTCGTCAAGTTGCGCGGCCTCTTCCCTGGCCCCGAGGGCTGGGTCGAATACGGCCTCACCGGCCCCCACTGGTCCGCCATCCTGCTGCGCTCCGCCGGCGAGCCCATCCACCTCCTGGACTTCCGCGACCGTCCCCAGCGCCACGCCACCGCCCAACTCGCTGCCCTGGCCGTCGTCAACGCCTTCCGCCGGGGCCTGGCCCTGCGCTGAGCACCGGCCCGCCGGCCTCGCCCCGGTCCCGCCGGGCCGCCCACCGGCCGCCCGGCCCCGCCCGCAGCCCGCGACTCCACCAACACCACGGGCGTACGGAACCCGAGCGAGCACTACTTCCCACAGAAGTAGTCGGCCCTCCCGCACCCTGGTTGTCCCGCACCCTGACCAGCCAGAACACCCCACCGAGCCCACTAAGAAGTCATCTCATTTGGATGTTTGAGTAGACTCCGGGTGTGCTGATCGTGGATCGTCTCGTGCCGGACGAGTTGTGGGAACTGTTCCAGCGGGTGGTGCCCCCGGCGCCGACGCGTCCGCAGGGCGGCGGTCGGCGGCGGCACGGGGACCGCGAGGTGCTGGCCGCGATCGTGTTCGTCGCAACGTCAGGGTGTACTTGGGCTCAGCTGCCGCCGTGCTTCGGCCCGTCCGGTCCGACCGCGCACCGGCGCTTCACCGAGTGGACCGCGGCGCGGGTGTGGGCCAAGCTGTACCGCCTGGTCCTGGACGAGCTCGGCGCCCGGGGCAAGCTGGACTGGTCCCGCTGCGCGGTCGACTCGGTGAACATGCGGGCCCTGAAAAAGGGGATCTGACAGGTCCGAATCCTGTAGATCGGGGCAAGTACGGTTCGAAGATCCATCTGCTCACCGAACGTACCGGTCTGCCCCTTTCGGTTGCGATCTCCGGGGCCAACCTCCACGACAGCCAGGCCCTGATCCCGCTCGTCGAGGCTGTCCCGCCGATCCGGTCCCGCCGCGGCCCCAGGCGTCGGCGACCCGGCAAACTTCATGCCGACAAAGCCTACGACCACCGCTTCATCCGGGCCTACCTGCGACGCCGCCAGATTGCTCACCGCATCGCCCGCCGCGGCGTCGAGGCCTCCACCCGCCTCGGCCGCCACCGCTGGACCATCGAACGGACGATGGCCTGGCTCGGAGGCTTCCGCCGGCTCCACCGTCGCTACGAACGCAAGGCCGACCACTTCGCAGCCTTCGCCACCATCGCCGCCACCCTCATCTGCCACCGCAGACTCACCAAATGAGACAATCTC